>JAVHXR010000003.1:0-9954 GCA_031119515.1 Propionicimonas sp. | reverse complement strand
ACGTCGCGGTCGGGTTCGCCCTGGTGGCGGCGCTGCTGAACGCGGTGTTCGACTTCTGCCTCGGTTGCGAGATCTTCCTGCTCGGCCGTCGGCTGCTGGCCAAGTCCCGGCCGGCGACCAGCTGAGGCGGCGCGGATGACCGGTCTGATCGTCGTCCTGGTGGCCGTGGCGGCCGCCGTCTCCTTCGGGCTCTACCGTCGAGCCACCGACGGCCGGGTTCGCACCGTCGCCGACGGCGCCCCCCGGCTCGAGGCCGCCGACCTCGGCGAAGGACTCGGCAGCGCGGCGACCTTCGTGCAGTTCTCCTCCACCGTCTGCGCACCCTGCCGCGCCACCCACGCGCTGCTGTCGGACCTGACCGGTGACGACCCTGCGGTCGCCCACATCGACATCAACGCCGAGGAGCGGCTCGACCTGGCCGAGCGGTTCGGCATCCTGCGGACGCCCACCGTGCTGGTACTCGACGGCTCGGGGACGGTCCGGCAGCGGATCACCGGCGCGCCGCGCCGGCCCGAAGTGCTGGAGGCGCTGGCCTCGCTGCAGCCCACCGCCTGACCCCGCCGCCACAAACTGCCTCCCACGGCAGGTCGGTGACGTATCTGCCGGCCAACCGCTGTGGGAGGCAGTCTCTGTAGCTACAGCACGCCGTCGGCGATGTCGCGCACCGCCTGCAGAAAGACGTCGATCTCACCGGTGGTGTTGTAGAACGCGAAGGACGGCCGCACCGTCCGCTCCACCCCCAGCCGGCGCAGGATCGGCTGCGCGCAGTGGTGGCCGGCGCGTACCGCGATCCCACGGGAGTTCAGCGCCTTGCCCACCTCCTCCGGATCCCGTCCGGCCAGCACGAACGACAGCACGCTCGCCTTGTGGTCGGCGGTGCCGATCAGCCGGACGCCCGGGATCGCGGCCAGCCGCGGTTTCGCGTAGTCGAGCAGGTGGTGCTCGTACGCCGCGATCCGCTCGATCCCGACCTGCTGCACGTACCGCAACCCCGCGGCCTGGCCGACCGCGTCGGCGATGTTGCCCTCCGGATAGTGGGACGGGGCGCGGTCAGGCAGCCGGGTGACCGGCCGCCACCCAGGCGCCCATCCCGCCGTCCACGCTCTTCACGTCCTGGTACCCCTGGGCCTTGAGCAGCAGCAGCGCGTACAGCGAGCGGGTGCCGGCGGCGCAGATGGCGACGATCGGCTCGGACCTGTCCACCGGAAGCCCTTCCGTGCTGCCCTGGGCGAGCTCCGGCAGCGGCAGCTTGACGCTCTCCGGGATCTGGACCCGCGCCACCTCCCCGGGGTTGCGGACGTCGAGCACGGTGACCCCGGCGTCGAGCAGCCGCTTCGCCTCGTGGACGTCGATCACGTCCGGGCCCTGCTTGGCCAGCTCGAACGCCGCCTCCAGGTGCTCGGCGAACGGGTTGGCCGCGACCACCGGCTCGGGTGCCTCCGGCGGGAACAGGTCCGGCAGGTGCCGCCGGAACGACGACAGGTACTTGAAGGCGTTGTCAGGGAAGATCACGACCGCGACGGTGCCCGGCTCGTCCGGCACGGCGCGGAGCGCGCCGGCGAGCGCGAGGCCGCAGCTGGGACCGGCGATGATGCTCTCCTCCAGGTGGAGCCGGCGGCACAGGCCGTACGCCTCGTCGTCGCTGACCTCGAGGACGCCGTCGTACTCCTGCGGGGTGAAGAAGTCGGTCAGCGCGAGCGCCCGCAGGCTGCGTACTCCCGGGATGTCGTGGCCGTCGCTCGGGTGCACCCCGATCACCTTGACCCCTGGGTTGCGTTCCTTCAGGTAGCGGCCGGTGCCGGTGATCGTCCCGCAGGTTCCGAGCGAGGCGACGAAGTGGGTGACCGCTCCCCCGGTCTGGCGCCAGATCTCCGGGCCGGTGGTGCGGTAGTGCGCCTCGGGGTTGGCGGGGTTCTTGTACTGGTTGAGCTGGCGCCAGCCGGGACGTTCGCCGAGCTCGGTGGCGCGCTCCATCGCACCCTCGGGCTGTCCGGGCATGGGGCAGAGCGCGTCGTCGAGTTCGTGCAGCTCGGTCCCGAACAGCCGCAGCGCCGTCCGCTTCTCCAGCGGGATCTCCCGCGACAAGGTGGCGGCGAAGCCGTAGCGCCGGGTGTTGGCGACCATCGCCAGCCCGATCCCGGTGTTGCCGGAGGTCGGCTCGACCAGGTTCTCCAGCCGCTCGCCGCGCAGCTCGGCGTCGCTGACCAGACTGGCGGCGACCCGGTCCTTGACGGCACCGAAGGGGTTGTACCACTCCAGCTTGGCGTAGATCGTGGCGTGCTCGAAGCCGGGGATGTGGCGCAGTCGGACCAGTGGCGTCGGGTTCTCCTCCGAGGCGAGCAGGTCGAGGATGGAGTCGTAGGTGCGCAGGGTGTGGTCGGACATCGCGGGACGCTTTCGGTAACAGGGCCGGGGCTGGGACGGTCGACGGGACAGGACGCGCGCCCGGGGGCTCAAGGCTGACGCCGACCGCCCGGGCCGTCAACCCGGGGTCTCACCACAAGGGTAGGCGTCCGATCCGCGGCCGCCGAGCCGGTTCGCGCCCGGCCGAATCCTGACGGCATCGAGGGTTCGGGCGATCGGCGACCCCCGGCCAGCCGTGCGTCGCGTCCGTCTCCGACCGTGCGAGCCCGGGCGCGGCGCACCGGTCGAACCCCCAATAGTGCGGCGGTGCACCGGCGTGGACGCGCGGCGGGTCGCAGGGCCCCGGAACCCCCGGCCCATGACATAGACTCGCCAGCGGAGAGCCGGGAAGACTGGTCGGCAGCGTTGCCGGCGTCCCGCCGGCGACGTGGCCCACAGCAACGGGAGCCAGCGTGACGACCTCCGCACCCACACCGTCGGTGACCGCCCGCGCCCGCCGCTGGGTCAGCCGGGAGACGACCGGCGGGATCCTGCTGCTGGCCGCGGCCGGGCTCGCACTGGTGTGGGCCAACTCGCCCTGGCGCGCCTCCTACGCCGCGCTGTCGGCCACGGTCGTCGGGCCTGCGGCGCTGCACCTCGACCTGCCGCTGTCGGCCTGGGCCGCCGAGGGCCTGCTCGCGGTGTTCTTCTTCGTGGTGGGCGTCGAACTCAAGCACGAACTGGTCGCCGGGAGCCTCCGCCGCCCGAGGGAGGCCGCCGTCCCCGTCCTGGCCGCCGTCGGCGGGATGCTGCTCCCGGCGGCGATCTATACCGGCGTGATCCTCCTCCTCGGCGAGCCCTCCGCCCTGCACGGCTGGGCGATCCCCACCGCCACCGACATCGCCTTCGCGCTGGCGGTGCTCGCGATCTTCGGACGGGGCCTGCCCAGGGCGCTGCGGACCTTCCTGCTGACCCTCGCCGTGGTGGACGACCTGCTGGCGATCATCGTGATAGCGGTCTTCTACACCGGGGAGATCGACCCGTTCGCGCTGCTCGCCGCCCTGGTCGCGGTCGCGGCCTTCGCGGTCCTGGTCCGGCTCAGGCGTCCCTCCGCGTGGATGCTGCTGCCGAGCGCCGCGCTCGCGTGGGGCTTCATGCACGCTTCCGGCGTCCACGCGACGATCGCCGGGGTCCTGCTCGGGTTCTCGGTTCCCGCCGTCGCCGTCCACGGCGAGCAACGGCCGCGCACCCACACCCTGGACGAGGCGGTCCGGCCGGTCTCGGCAGGCCTCGCCCTGCCGGTCTTCGCCTTCTTCTCGGCCGGGGTGACCATCGTCGACGGCCCCGGCCCTGGCGGGTTGCTGAGCGACCCGGTCTTCCTCGCGGTGCTTGCCGGGTTGCTGTTCGGCAAGCTCGCCGGCGTCCTCGGCACGACCGCCGTCGTGACCCGCTTCACGCCGCTTCGGCTGCCGGACGCGATCGGGGTGCGGGATCTGCTCCCGGTCGGCTTCCTCACCGGCATCGGCTTCACCGTCTCGCTGCTGATCGCCGAGCTGTCGTTCCCGGACGGCGGCCACACCGCGGCCGCGAAGCTCGGCATCCTCGCCGGCACGCTCCTGGCGGCCACCGCCGGCGCGGCCGCACTGCGCTGGGACGCCCGTCAGGCCCGCACCGCCGACATGAACCGCGACGGCGTCCCCGACGTCGACACCCGGGCCATCGACGGCACGGAGGACGGCTGAGCCCGGCCCCGCGGTGCCGCCGGAGACGGCGGTGTCGCCGCCCGGCCGGGGCCGGACGGCGACACGCCTGGAGGTACTACTTCTTGACGGTCTTCGACGCCGAGGTGGAGTAGGCCTTGCTGGCGGTGACCTTGACCGACACCTCCTTGCCCTTGTCGGACTTGACCAGCTTGTAGCTGGACTTGGTGGCTCCGGAGATCGCCTTCCCGCTGCGGTACCACTGGTAGCTCAGCTTCGCCCCGGAGGTGTAGCTCGACACCTTCGCCTTCACGGTCTTGCCGACCTTGACGGTGCCGCTGACGGACGGGTTCGCCAGCGACAGCGAGCCCTTCACGGTCACCGACTTGGCCACGGAGACGTTGCCCGCCAGGTCGGTCGCCCGGTACTGGACGCTCACCGGAGCGGTCGGGATCGTCGCCGGAGCGGTGTAGCGCTGCCAGGTCAGGCCGCCGTTGACCGAGTACTCGATCGAGGCGACACCGGACAGGGCGTCCGACGCGCTCAGCTTGAGCACGCGGCTCTCCGCGGAGTCCACCTTGGCAACCGGAGCGGTCGCGTCGATCCTGACCTGGAGCTCCTTGATCTGCGACGGCACGCCGTCCTCGTCCACCGCCAGCACCTTCACCAGGTGCAGGCCCTCGCCACTCACCTTCACCGGGCCGGTGTAGGTGCGCAGCTCGCCGGTCTCGACGTCGATGTAGGCGACGTCGGAGTCCGGGTTGGGCAGGTCGACCGACACCGTCACGTCACCGGTGAACCAGCCGGACGCGGGAGCGGCCGGGGAGGTCTTGACGGTGAAGGCCGGGCCGCTGGCGCTGACCGAGCCGACCTTGCCCCTGGCCTGGGTCAGGTAGGTCGACAGGTCGTCGAACTGCTTGGTGTAGGAACCGACCGAGATCCCGGAGACGCTCTGGATTCCGGCCAGCTGCTTGAACTGGGCGGTCTGCATCGCGACGTTCAGGATCGCCCTCGCGCTGCGCTGCAGATCCCCGAGCCGCATGTTGTAGCCGGCGGTCGGGTAGTTGCCCTTGATCGTCACCGTGTAGGCCACGACCGGGGTCGTGTTGTCGCCGTCGGTGGCGTAGCGGACGTCGCTGATCGTGATCCCCGCGGCCTGCGCGGCCGTGAGGCCGACCGTCGAGCCGGTGGCGTTCGCCTTGAAGTTCGCGACCTCCTTGTAGGCCTCGTCGACGCTGGCGTACTTGGCGTGGGCCTCCACGGTCTCGTTGTTGATCACGCTGCGGGTGGTCGTTATCGAGGCCGGCACCTTGGTCAGGTCGGTGGTGGCGTCGACAACGGTCGTGAAGGTCTCCGCACCGGTGGCCGACGGCGTGATGCCGTTGAACATCCAGCTGTAGGTGGTGCGGTTGTTGCTGAGCGTGATCAGCTTGTTGAATACCGGCAGGCCGTTGATGTCGACCAGCGGCGGGTTCTTCTTGATCGCGTTGATCGGATCGTTCGGCGCGTTACCCGGTTCGATCAGGTCGTTGCCGGCGTACATCGTGTTGACGATGCCCGCGCGGACGCCGCCCCAGTCGGTCATGACCAGGCCCTCGAAGCCCCACTCACCCCGCAGGATGTCGGTGAGGACGTCGTAGGAGCCTGCGGTGTAGGTGCCGTTCACCTTGTTGTAGGAGCTCATGATCGCCATCGGCTGGGCCGACTTCACCGCGATCTCGAAGCCCTTCAGGTAGATCTCGCGCTCGGCGCGCTCGCTGATCACCGCGTCAGTGGTGTTCCGCGAGGTCTCCTGGTTGTTGGCGATGTAGTGCTTGAGCGTCACGCCGACCCCGGCGTTGCTCTGCACCCCCGCGGTCACGGCCGCGGCGTCGAGCCCGGTCAGCAGCGGGTCCTCCGAGTAGTACTCGAAGTTGCGGCCGTTGAGCGGGTCGCGGTGGATGTTCATGCCGGGGGCGAGCCACAGGGTGACGCCGTACTCCCGCATCTCCTTGCCGATCGCGATGCCCACCCGCTCGACCACGTCGAGGTTCCAGGTCTGGGCGAGCGCGGTGCCGATCGGCCACGCCGTCCCGAACTGGTAGGTGGCGGGCGTGGTGGCGATCTTCTGGGTGATCCGCAGGCCGGCCGGGCCGTCGGCCAGGCTCATCGCCGGGATGCCGAGGCTCTCGTACTTGGCGGTGGTGTATCCCGCGGCGCCCACGGCAGACAGGGTGGAACCGGCCGCGGTGGCACCCTCCACGATGTTGCCGAGCTGGGTGACGCTGAGCCCGGCGACGAACTTCTCCATCGAGGCCTTGCCCTTGGCGACGTCGTACAGCGTGGTCGTGGGATCGGTGGCGATCGCCTCGACGGTCTCGCCGGCCTTCGGGGCGTACGGGGCTCCGGTGCCCTCCCAGTCGGTCTGGCCCTCGGGGAGGTATGCCTTGATCGAGGAGATCTTGTCCTTGTCGATGGCGTAGTACGGCGAGGACGAGTCCACGGTCACGTTCTGTGCCAGCTCGGAGGCGTTGTCGACGCTGTCGACGGATGCCGGATCAAGGGTGAGCGTGGTCGCCGCGGCCACCTCGCCCGCCTCGGTCTGGTAGCTGTAGAAGTTCGCCGGACTGGCCTTGAGCTCGTTGGCCGGGGTGGCGTCGTTGTCCTGGTTGGACAGCTGCTCGGTCAGGACGTCCGCGGCCAGGGCGACCTTCGCCACGACGTGCGAGTTCCGCGACGAGTTGCCGACCCGGATCAGGTAGTCGCCTTTCTCCATCACGTACGCCGCCTTGGCGGTGTCGTAGGAGGCCATGTCCTCGGTGTTGAAGGTGATGGTCACGGTCTGCGCCTGACCCGGCTTGAGGACGTCGGTCTTGGCGAAGCCGGCGAGCTCCTGGTAGGGCTTGTCGAGGCTGCCTGCCGGGGCCGAGAAGTAGACCTGGACGACCTCCTTGCCGCTGGACTTCGTCCCGACGTTCGTCACCCGCGCCTTCACGGTGACGGCGTCGCCGTCCGCCTTGACGCTCTGGGTGTCGATCTGGAAGTCGGTGTACGAAAGGCCGTAGCCGAACGGGTAGTTCACCGCGTCGGCGCCGAGCGTCTTGGCGTAGGAGTCGAAGTACCGGTAGCCGACGTAGATGCCCTCGGAGTACTGCTCGTGCAGTGAGTCACCGTCGTTGCTCGCGAAGGTGGCCGACGCCGGGTAGAGCGAGTACTTCGAGGCCCAGGTGTCGACCAGCTTGCCGCTGGGGACGACCGCACCGTCGAGCACGTCGGCGAGCACGTTGCCGCCCTCCTGCCCGAGCTGGCTCATCAGCACCAGCGCGTCGATCGGGGAGTCGCCGTCGGGGTCGTTGGCGGCCTTGTTGATCTGGCTGTAGAAGGTGGTGTCGACGATGCCGCCGACGTTGAGGACGACGGTGACGTTCTTGTAGGTCTGTCCGATCAGCTGGATGTTGTTCAGCTCGATGTCGGTGAGTTCGTAGTCACCCGCGACCGCCTTGCGGTCGGCGCCCTCGCCGGAGTTCCTGGCCACCACGAAGATGGCGTCGTCGGTCGGCTCGGTCGGCTTCACCGTCGTCCGGGTGAGCGCCTGCTCGACCGACGAGTAGTCGACCGTGGATCCCAGGATGATGCCGTTGCTGGACGGGTACTTGGTGTCGAACGCCGTCTTCATGGTCTGGTAGTACGCGTCGCTGGTGGTGACCGTGAAGCCGGCGTTCGTCAGGCCGTCGCGCACGTTGACCGAGTAGCGGTTGTTCACCTGGCCGGAGCCGGTGCCGCCCTTCACCGTGGCGTAGGAGCCGACGCCGAAGACGGCGACATTGCCCCCCTTGGCCAGGGGCAACGCGTGGTTGTGGTTCTCCAGCAGCACCGCGCCCTCGGAGGCGGCTGACCTGGACAGCTCCGCGTTCGCCTGCTCCAGCGAGCCCGGATCGGAGTTGGTGCTCGCCGCGAACGCGGAAGCGCCCTGGCCCAGGGCCAGGGTCGCCGCGAGCGCGACGGGTACGGCGGTGCTGAGCGCTTTCCGCGCCCGGCTCCTTGCGTGCATGAAGGGTTCCTCTCTCGACAACGGTGTCGCAACCCCGCAACGGACTGCCCAAGACAGATCTCGAAGCCCCATCGCCGTTGCTGGGTTGATCGCAAGCAACCCTAGAGAGGCCACTTTCCGACTGTCAACGGTTCTTTACGGCGATTTGGGGCTATCTTTAACACCACCATCGGCAATAAGGTCGATGAGAGCGCTTTCATTGACCGAGGTTCTCCACTATGCTTCCCGCCATGCACACCTTGTCGGAGCGGGTCCCGCTACGGGATCGCACCCGGGAGGAGATCTACGCCCTCATCTGCTCGGATGCGACCCTCACCCGGGCCGATCTCGTGGAGTTGACCGGCCTGCCCAACAGCACGGTCGCGCACGCCGTCGACCGGCTGCTGGCCGAGGGCCGGATCGCCCGGTCGAACGCCGAGCCGAAGGGTCCCGGCTCGGGGAGCGGGCGGCCGGGGATCATCTTCAAGCCGGTGTCGACCGGCCAGGTCATCGGTGCGATCGACTTCGGCCACGGCCACCTCAGGGTGGCGATCGCGAACGACCTCGGTGAACCGATCGCCGAGGTCGAGATGGCGCTCGACGTCGACCTGCACGCCACCCGGGCGATGGACGCCGCGGCCGAACAGCTCAGCCAGTTGCAGCGCGACAACGGGGTGGAGTCCCTCGCGGTGGTCACCGCCGGGATCCCCGGCCCGGTCGACCGGCACACCGGCATCGTCCGCTCGCCGACGATCCTGTCCGGCTGGGTCGGGCTCGACCCCGCCTCCGAGCTCCGTCGCAGGATCGGCGCGCCGGTGCGGATCGAGAACGACGCCGCCCTCGGCGCCTACGGTGAGCTCATCCAGGGCGCCGGCCGCGGCTACCAGGACTTCCTCTACGTGAAGGCCTCCCACGGCGTCGGCGCCGGCCTCGTCGTGAACGGGGCTCCCTACACCGGCGCCACCGGCCTGGCCGGCGAGATCGGGCACACCCCGCTCTCGGATCGGACCGAGCTGTGCCGGTGCGGCCGGCGGGGGTGCCTGGAGGCAGTCGTCTCGCTGCAGGCGATCGAGGAGCAGGTCCTCCACACCCACCCGGGGATGGTGCCGGGCGCGGTCGTCCTCGACAGCCACGATCCGGTGACCGCCCGGCTGCTCGAGGAGACCGGACGGACCCTCGGCCGCGTGCTGGCCGACCTGTGCAATCTCTTCAACCCCGCCGCCGTCGTCCTGGGCGGGAGCCTTGGCACGGCCGGGGAGCCGATCGTGGCCGGCGTGATCGCATCGATCTCGCGCTACGCCCAGCCGGCCACAGCCGCCGCCCTCGTGGTCAAGCCCGCCGAACTCGGAGTCCGCGCCGAGTTGGTGGGCGCACTGCACTCGGCGAGCCAGTGCGCCCGCAGGCTGGTCCCGGACGCCGGCAGCTCCTCTCGCGCACCCCTGCCTGCCTGACCCACTCCCGGGGCCCGGGGTGGGCCGCGACGCCGGCACGGGCCCACCCGGTTGCCCGGTGCGGACGGCCGGCACGGTTCCGGCTCTGCCTGCGGCATGGTTGGCGAGTCGGCCGGGTGGGTGCAGACTCGGGTATGGCGCTACCCGCACCCGCCGATCGACGGGGCAGGAAGCCGTCCCTCGGAGCGGTCGATGGAGCCTCGCCGCCGCGAAACCTGCGGCGGATTGAGCCATCTGGCGGCTATTTTCGCCCTCCATCGTTATAAAACGATCCGATAACGCCGGGTTTTCTGCCTTGACAGGCAGAGTGTCGGCTTCCTAGCATCCAGTCGCACGCCGTTCGCGGCAACCGTTGGTATCGCATCACGAGGGAGTGGGCAGGTCTTGGCTGGCAACGACTTCATCCTGGAGATGGCTCATATTGGGAAGGTGTTTCCTGGTGTTGTGGCGT
>JAVHXR010000130.1:4166-7431 GCA_031119515.1 Propionicimonas sp. | reverse complement strand
CGCCAGACCGATGCCGCGGCTGCCGCCGGAGATCAGCAGCGTCCGGCCGGCCAGCGTGCTGGTGGTCATCGGGACTCGCCCTCGTCGGGTCGGGCAGGACGCCGGGACGAGCCGGCGGCAAAGGCGGCGATCCGTCCCCTTGCCTGCGGGGTGTCGAAGCTGCCCCCGATGGTGGCGGCCTCGTCGGCAAGGTTGGCGGCGAACTCGCGGTCCGCGCCGGCGCGGACCAGCCGCCGGGCGTGGCCGAAGGCCGCCGTCGCATTCGCCAGCCAGAACCGTGCGACCTGCTCGGCCCGGGTGGCGACCTCCGCCGCCGGCACCACCTCGCTGACCAGTCCCCAGTCGAGGGCGGTGGCGGCGTCCAGCGTGGTGTCGGTCAGCAGCAGGTGCAGCGCCCGCCGCTCGCCGACCGCCCGGGGCAGCAGGGTGCTCACGCCCAGGTCGGGGGTGAGCCCGATGGCGGCGTACCTCGAGACGAAGCGGGCCGTGTCGGAGGCGACGATGTGGTCGGCGGTGAGCATCAGCCCGAGCCCGCCACCGGCGACCGCGCCCTGCACCGCCGCCACGACGGGCTTGTTCCCGCGGGTGAACCGGAGGATGCCCTCGTGGATAACGCCGGCAGCCCTGGTCACATCCGTCCCGGTGGCACCCGAGGTCGCCATCTCGACGACGTCGCCGCCGGCACAGAACGCCCCGCCCGCGGCGTCGATCAGGACGACGCCGACGGCGGGGTCCTCGGACACCCGGGCCGCCAGGTCGCGCCAGCGCGTCCCCATCTCGGTGTTCATCGCGTTCAGTGCCGCCGGGCGGTTGAGGGTCAGCCGGGCGAGCCCGTCGTCGACGCTGAGCAGGATGGTGTCGCTCATCGGTGCCCCTCGGCTCGGGCCGCGGCGGCGCGGCGGTGGTCGCACCCCAGTGAACCCGCATCCGCCCACCCGGCGCCAGTGCCGTGGCGGCGGGTCATCCCTGGGTGATCGTGTTGCCGGTGCCGTTGTCGGTGATGGAACCGATGGTGCCCGCCGTGACGGTGTTGCTGTTGCCGGTCACAGTGACCGCGCCGAGGTTGTCGCCGCCGTCGACGGTGTTGGAGTCGCCGCTCAGGGTGGCCATGCCGATCTTGGTCGCCGTGGTGGCGTTGCCCTTGCCTTCGATGGTGAGCAGCCCGAGCGTGCCGACCGTGACGGCATTGTCGTCGCCCTTGACCGTGACCGCACCGGTGTCACGGGCCTCGACCGAGTTGTCCCCGCCGTCGATGGTGAGCGCCCCGAACCCGTCCGGGGAGGTGACCTTGATCCCGTCCCCTGTCACCGAGACGAGGTCGCAGTTCCCGGAGAGGGTGTAGTCGCCCGCGGCCGTCAGGTTGTACTGGACGCCGTGGCTGCAGGTGGTGGCACCCGGGGCGACCGTGGTGGGTCCGAGGTTCGGCAGGTCGCCGGCGCTCGGCAGGTCGACCGGCAGCATCGAGCAGCCCGCGAGGACCGGGCCGAGCAGGGCGGCGGCAGCGGCGATTCGTCCACGCATGGTGCGACAGTACGCCAGCACCACCGTCCGGGCCGCTACGCATTCCTGCCCTCGGCACGGGCGACGGCAGGCCGAGGAGGCGTCAGGACGGCCGGTCTGCCCGCTCGGCGCGGAGCTCCTCCAGGGCGGCTGCGATGACCGACCTGGTGTGGTCGCGCAGCGCGGCCGCGTCCATCGTCGGATCCGGGTTGATGGGGGCGAGGACCCGCACCTCGGCGTGGCTGGTCCCGAACCGCCAGTCGTGCTTGACCAGGGCGTCCCTGGTGCCGATCACGGCGAGCGGAAGGACGGGGACGCCGGCGTCGAGGGCGACCCGGAAGGCGCCGTCGCGGAACTCCCCGAGGGTGCCGGAGGCGGAGCGGGTGCCCTCGGGGAAGACCATCACCGCGACCCGGTGGGAGAGCCGGTCGGCCATCTGCTCGAGCACCTTCTCCCGCGAGCCCTTGTCGCTGCGGACCAGCCGGATGTCGCCGGCCATCCGCATCAGCCAGCCGACCACCGGGTAGCCGAAGAAGTCGCTCTTGGCCAGCCACTTCATCTCGAACGGCAGGTGTGCGATGAGCAGGATGTCGACGAAGCTCTCATGGTTTGCCACGACCATGTAGGGCCGGCGGGGGTCGGTCGGGACCTCCCCCGAGACGGTGAACCGCCACAGCGGGTTCAGGGTCTGGGCGACCACGGCGACCTTGCGGAAGGTGTAGCCGGCCCAGTAGCGGCCGGGATCCCGCCACGCGGTGGCCCGCCACACCACGGCGACCACCGGGAGCGCGAGGACGAGCGCGATCCCGAGGACGAGCCAGGCCCAGCCGGACAGCACCGTCCGTCCGGGGAACTTCAGCAGGGCCTCGCGCACCCGCTGAGTCTGTCAGCCCGCGGGCGGGCCGCGCGACTTCTGCGTCCGCCGCTGCCGAGGTCGCCGCACCGGCTGGCGGCGGCCGACGAGCCGGAGCCCGGCGGCCACCGCGGCCCGGATGCCGTCCTAGAGGGCGGCCCCGATCCGTTCGGAGAACTCGACCAGGCGGTTGGAGAAACCCCACTCGTTGTCGTACCAGCCGAGCACCTTCACCTGGTTGCCGACGACCTGGGTCAGCGGGGCGTCGAAGATCGACGAGTGCGGGTTGCCGACGATGTCGGCGGAGACCAGCGGCGCCTCGGAGTACTGCAGGTAGCGCGACAGCCGGTCCGAGGCCGCGGCCTCGCGGAAGGCGTCGTTCACGTCCACGACTGTCGCGGCCCGGCTGAGCTGGACGGTCAGGTCGGTCACCGAGCCCACCGGCACCGGCACCCGTAGCGCGAAGCCGGTCAGCCGTCCGTCGAGTTCGGGGATGACCTTGCCGATCGCCTTGGCCGCCCCGGACGACGTCGGAATGGTGGACACCGCCGCGGCCCGTGCCCGCCGCAGGTCGGAGTGCGGGGCGTCGTGCAGGCTCTGGTCGCCGGTGTAGGCGTGCACGGTGGTCATCAGGCCGCTCTCGATGCCGAAGCTGCCGTGCAGCACCTTCGCCAGCGGGGCGAGGGAGTTGGTGGTGCAGGAGCCGTTGGAGAAGACGTCGGACGAGCTCGGGTCCAGCGTGTCGTCGTTCACCCCGAGGACGAAGGTGGGGACATCGCCCTTCGCGGGGGCCGAGACGATCACCTTCCGTGCTCCGCCGGCCAGGTGGGTGGCGGCCTTCGTCTTGTCGGTGAACCGCCCGGTGGACTCGATGACCACGTCCGCGCCGACCTCGCCCCAGGGGATCAGGGC
>JAVHXR010000130.1:0-4156 GCA_031119515.1 Propionicimonas sp. | reverse complement strand
CGACGATCGACCCGCCGTCGGCCGAGACGCCGTCCAGGTGCCCCCAGATCGAGTCCCACTCCAGCAGGGTGGCGAGGGTGGTGGCGTCGGTGAGGTCGTTGACCGCCACCACCTCGATGTCGGCGTCGTTGGCGAGGGCTGCCCGCAGGTAGCTGCGTCCGATCCTGCCGAAACCGTTGATCCCGATGCGAACTGTCATGACTGTCTCCTCTTCGTCGTACTGCGGTAGTTGGTGGACGGGGTCGCGGCCTCGTCAGCGGGTCGCGCCGGCCGGGGCGGCCGCGCGCAGCAGGTCGAGCGCGCCGGCGCGGGCGGCCTCGAACGGTGCCGGGTCCTGGGCCGCGATGGCGAGCACATAGCCTCCCTGGAGGCTGGCCATCAGCGTGTAGGCCAGCCGCTCGGGATCGAGGTCGGCGCGCAGCTGGCCGGACTCGACGGCCGCTGTCAGCGCCCTCACCCAGCTTCGGTGGATCTGCTCGAACGCGGCGCTCACGGGGGCGAGCAGGACCGGGTCGGCGACGACCTGCGGATCCTGCGTCATCCGCCCGACCTTGCAGCCCCGCAGGGCGTCCCGCGGGCGCATCAGGTAGGCCTCGATCCGGGCCAGCGGGTCACCCGGGCCCTCCAGTTCGGAGGCTGCGGGGAGGAGGTCGGCGCAGTTCCGCTCCAGCGCCGCCACCCCGAGGTCGCGCTTGCTGGGGAAGTGGTGGTACATGCTGCCCTGGCCAATGCCGGAGCGCTCCCGGACCTCGCGCGGGCTGGTGTCGGCGTAGCCGCGTTCCCACATCAGGTCGCTCATCGTCTCGACGAGCAGTTCCCTGGAATCCATGCCTGCAGTGTACATACCTCCAGGTACAGTCGCCATCTGCGCCGAGGGCCAGCCTTCCTCACTGACAGCCAGCCCTTGGGCGCTGGCCCTCGGCGATGGAGGCTGGCCCTCGGCGATGGAGGCTGGCCCTCGGCGCTGGGCCTCACCGACAGCCAGCCCCTGGGTGCTGGCCCTCACTGACAGCCAGTGCCTGGGTGCTGGCCCTCAGCGACAGCCAGCCCCTGGGCGCTGGCCCTCGGCGACACGTGCGGAGGCTGAGATTTCCTTAGCATCGCTAGAGTTGCTTGAGTAGCATCCCTAGCGATGCTAAGGTCGGTTCGGACAGACCAGATTGAGGCGGAGGTGCCTGAGATGCAAGCAGTTCGTGGAGCCATTCGGGGCGTCGTGCGTGTCCTCACCGGGGGTCTCGCTCCGCGCATGGCCGGCGCCGCTGACGCCGACGCGGCGCTGACGATCCTCGACGTTCTCGAGCCGCGCCCCCACCGGGTCTGAACACCGCCGCTGTCGACCGGTAGTCTGCGGTCTGTGCTGACGACATCGCAGGCCGCGGATTTGGCCGGCCTGCCTACCGAGCAGTTCCGCTCGGCGATGTCCAAGGAACGCAAGAGCGGCAAGGAGTTCCACGCTCCGAAGGAGCACTGGCCGGACAAGCGCACCCCGATGTGGGACGAGGACAAGGTGCGCGACTGGGCGAAGGCGCGCAAGAAGCGGAAGAAGCGCAAGAAGCACGACGACTGACGGGCTGCGTCAGCCGGCGAGCAGTCCCACCGTGGGCAGGTCGACGGGGGCCCACTCCAGCCCTGCCAGATCGGACGGCGCCAGCCAGCGCAGTTCCTCGTGCTCGGAGGCCACCGGTTCGCCCGAAGCCAGCCGGCAGCGGTAAGTGGTCATCACGACGGTGCCGAAGGGGTAGTCGTGCGCGGCGGTGGTGAGCTCGGCACCGACCACGATCCGGCACCCGAGCTCCTCCTCGATCTCCCGGACGAGGGCGGTGCGCGGCTGCTCGCCGTCCTCCACCTTGCCCCCGGGGAACTCCCACAGGCCGGCCAGCGCTCCGGTCCCGCGCAGGGCGCACAACACGCGTCCGTCGCGGACGATCACCGCCCCGACGACCCGCAGGACGGTGCTCCGCCGCTCCGGTTCAGGAGGCATCGGTGCGACCGAGCCGGAACAACTCCGAGGTCACGTCGTAGTAACGGTCGGTCTGACCGAGATGCGTCATGCCCAGCCGGCGACAGACCGCCTGGGAAGGGCCGTTCTCCGGGTAGGTGACCGCGTAGACCTCGTCGAGGCCGTGGTCCCAGGCATGCCGGACGAGTCGCGCACCGGCCTCGGAGGCGTAGCCGTTCCCCCAGGCATCGGGGTGCAGGTGCCAGCCGATCTCGGTGTCGGGAGACGGCTCGCCGGTACCGCTGAACGGCAGCAGCTTCATCAACGCCGACCCGACCGGGACGGCGCCACCCTTCGGCACGATCGCCCACACCCCGTGCAACGGTCCCGGCAGCCCGGCCCAGCGGACCACCCGCTCCCGGGACTGCGCGAGGTCCGTCTCTGCGACCGGGGAACGGCCGAGGTAGCGCATCACCGCCCAGCGGGAGTAGATGTCGAAGGCGGCCGCGACGTCGTCCTCACTCCAGGGCCGCAGCACCAGCCGGGGCGTCTCCAGCACCGGCAGCCCGGGTTCAGTCACGGTTCCTCCATTCGTCGGCCAGGATGGCCCAGGTCATGCCGTCCAGCCAGCGCCCGCTGCGGTGCAGCGACTCAGCCCGGTACCTGCCCTCCTGGCGCATTCCCAGCTTCTGCATCACCTTCCAGGATGCGGTGTTGTCGGCGAAGCACAACGCGACGACCCGCCGGACGCCCAGGCCGTCGAAGGCGATCGCCAGCAGTTCGCGGGCGAGCTCCGTCCCCAGCCCCCGGCCCTGGACAGCCGGGTCGAGCACCCAGCCGACCTCGCACTGCTGCCTTCCGGCCTGCACCGCGACCTCGGCCTGGGCCCAGCCGTCCTCGACGTGCAGCTTCGCCGAGCCGACGATCCGACCCTCCAGCCGGACGGTCACGGAGTCGTCCAGCCGTGCCTCCACCCTGGCGGCGAACGACTCCAGATCGGACGGCGCCGCGGTCATCCACTCGGTGACCTCGGGCAGCCGGTGCCAGCGCCAGAGGCCGGCCGTGTCGGCGGCGACCGCGGGACGCAACTCCAGGCGGGCGGTGTGGCGCGGCCAGGGCAGCTCGGCGAGGGTCCTCACCCCGCCATGGTGTCCTCCCCGCGGGAGCCTCGGCAAACCCGCCCGGCCGGTGGCCGCCGCCGGCGCGAGTCCGGCACCGGCAGCGCGCGACTCAGTGGCCCGCGTCGGTCACGAGCTTCAGCCCGACCACGCAGCCGACCAGGCCGAGGATGAGCAGCAGCTTCGGAACCGACACCGCCTCGTCGCCGGTCGCCATCGCATACCCGACAGTGAGCGTGGCGCCGATCCCGACCCACACGGCGTACGCGGTGCCGGTCGGGATGTCGCGCATCGCGATCGCCAGGCCGACCATGCTCGCCAGCAGGGCGGCGCCGAAGACCAGCGAGGGTGCGAGCTTGGTGAAGCCCTCGGACCTGCCGAGCGCGGTCGCCCAGACGGCCTCGAGGACGCCGGAGACGATGAGGATGAACCAGGACATGATCTCTCCCACGGCAAGTCTTGTCGCGCACCGGGTACTTGACCATCGTCCGGGAGCCGGAGACGGCTCTGCCGGTCATGGTAGCAAATCCCCTGACGAGGGACGATTCCGCGAAATGTCCCCGCGCGGGGGACTGCGCGACGTGGGTCGGTGCCCCTAGAGTGCAGGCGGGGAATTCACTGCATACCGTCTGGGGACGGTGCGGTCAGGGGTCGGGGGACGCCCAACCGCAACATGCAGCTCGGACGGACGTGGCCATCGGCCACGTCCGTCCGGCCCGTTTCCGGGCGGTTGCGGCCCGGCCGGTGGCGGCGCGGTCATGGCAGTGGGAACGCGACCACCTCGCCCACGCCGGACAGGTCGACGGCCGCATCGGCCAGCGCGATGCCGAGTTCGCCGCTCAGGTCGGCGTCGAGGACGAGGCTCAGCACGCCGCCGACAGGCCGGTCGAAGCCCGCCGGGCGCGAGCAGGTGCTGCACTCGAACCTTCCCGTCAGCTGCACCAGCCAGACCGGGGTGCCGCCGGCGCCGGCGCCGAGCTCACCGGCGCCGAGCAGCCGCCGGGCATCGCCGAGCGTGGTCCGGACCGCCGTGCCCCCTATGACGTTGGGCAGGGTCGCCGCGAGCGGGATGTGCGCGACCGACGCCCGGGCGAGCCGG
>JAVHXR010000129.1 GCA_031119515.1 Propionicimonas sp. | reverse complement strand
CTACAAGGTGCAACGCAGCGAAGGGCTGGTGCTGCGCTACCTCTCCGACGCCTACCGCGCGCTCCGCCAGACCGTCCCCGAGTCGGCCCGCACCGACGACCTGGAGGACCTGATCCAGTGGCTGGGGGAGGTGACCCGGCTGACCGACTCGTCCCTGCTGGACGAGTGGGCCAGGCTCACCGGGCTCTCCGGCGGCCGGCCGCTGGACGAGGCGCCGCCGCCGTCCCGGTCGGTGACCGGAAACCCGCGGGCCTTCCGGGTGCTGGTCCGCAACGCGCTGTTCCGCCGGGTCGAGCTCGCGGCGTCCGACGACATCGAGGGGCTGGTGGCTCTCGACGCCACCGACCCGTTCCGGACGATGGGCTTCACCGACTGGGACAAGGCCCTCGAGGAGTACTACGCCGAGCACGACGAGATCGGGTTGGGGGCGGACGCGCGCGGCCCGGCGCTGCTGGCGATCGAGGAGCACGGACGGCGCTGGCGGGTGCGCCAGATCATCGACGACCCGGCCGGCAACCACGACTGGTCGATCGGCGCGACCGTCGACCTCGACGCCTGCGACGAGGCCGGCGAGCTCGTCGTCCACGTCACCGGCTTCGCCCGGCTGGACTGAGCCCGGCTTCTGGCCTGTGCCTACCCGGTAGTCGCGGTGACCGCCTTGTCGACCACTGCTGCCAGGCCTGCGCGGGCCCAGCCTCGCTGGGCTGCGGACCCGGTACCGCGCTCGCGCAGGGCCGCCAGCAGGTCGGCGACCACGTCGGCCTCGTCCTGCTCGACCGGGACCGGACGCAGGTGCTCGACCAGCGCGTCGACCACCCGCCAGGCCGGCGCCGGCCGGAAGTCGGCAGGGTCGACCAGGACCTCGGCCAGCCCGGAGCGGCCCGCCCGCCAGGTCGCGGCCCGGAGGAGTTCGACGCGGTGCTGCGCCGGCGTCTCGTCGGCCGCCTGCCGCACCGCGGTCTCGACCAGCGCCCGGGCGAGGGTCGCCACCAGCAGCGCGTCCGTGGCGAACAGGCAGACGTCGGCGACCCGTACCTCGACGGTGGGGTAGCGGGCCGACAGCCGGGCGTCGAAGTAGATCATCCCCTCGTCCAGCACGGCGCCGGTGCCGACCAGGCCGGCGACCGCGCCCTCGTAGGCTTCCACGCTCCCGAACGGCGCGGTCGGCCCTGCGCTGGGCCACCGGTTCCACACCTGCGAGCGGTAGCTGGCGTAGCCGGAGTCGGCGCCGTGCCAGAACGGCGAGTTGGCGCTGATCGCCAGCAGGACGGGCAGCCACGGCCCGATCCGGTCGATCACGGCGACCCCCTCGGCGCGGTCGTCGACCTCGCCGTGGACGTGGCAGCCACAGGTCAGCTGCTCGCGGGCGGTGAGCGCGTAGACCCGCCCCATCCTGTGGTAGCGCGGGGACGGGCTGAAGCTCGTGCCGACGTCGATCGGCGACGTCCCCAGGGCCGCCAGCGAGGCGCCGGCCTGGGCGGCCGCCTCTCCGAGTCGGCGCCGGCCGTCCCTCAGCTCGCGCAGCAACTCGTCCGTGGTGCGGCACGGGTGCGTGCCGGTCTCGAGTTGCTGGCGCTGCAGCTCCAGGTCAACCCCGCCGCCGGGCGCGTCGACCGTGTCCGCCGAGGCGGTCCGCTCGTGCGCGGCCGCGGCCTCGGTCGCGACCCCGATAGGTGCGCCGTCATCCCCGACAAGGAGGAACTCCTCCTCGACCCCGAATTTCCGCATCCCTGATTGTCGCCACATCGGAGCCGGCGGCGAAAGGGCGCCACCGCCGCCCCGGTCGCCCCGGCGAGGCGGGTTCCCGCCAGCTCGTCACAGGCGTCCGGCGCCGGCTGGCGAGTGGCCGGTGGGGGTCGCGGGACGGGTCGGTCGCCGTGCCGGGTCGGGTGCCCGATCCGCGCTGCCACGAGGGACGAGACCGCTGCTCGCATTTGTGACGGGGGATATCCGGACCGTGGAAACCGGCTCCCACAAGCACACTTCACAGGCTGTTCACGGCCTGCACACAGGTTTTTCACGAGTTGGAGAATTGCCTACTTGACGAGTCGCCCCTGAATCGGCCGAAGTGCGATCGTTTTTCCTCAGTTGACTGGATTTCGGGCGAGTCGTTGTGTAAGGTTTCAAACGAGAGTGACGCACAGGTCGATGTTGTCTCCTGGGGGTGGGTAGACGGCTTCAAGCCCTTCGATCGGCGTCACTCTCACTTCGTCTGCCGACCCGGTTGTGACCGCCCCGACCGGTTCTCCTACGATCAAGCCATGAGCGAACTCGGCTTGTCCCTGGCCACCGCGAAGATGACCGCCGCCGGCGTCGACCCGGTGGCGATCGGGGTGTTCTCCCACTACTACCGGCTCGCCGAGTCCGGGGTCACCGGCCTCATCCCGGAGGACACCATCGAGCCGTTGGCCGACCCGCCCCAGCTGGACCGGGTCGAGGTCGGGGAGGCCGATGCGGACGACGCCTTCGCGAAGACCGTGATCATCAAGCTGAACGGCGGCCTGGGGACCTCGATGGGGCTCGACCGGGCGAAGTCGCTGCTCCCCGTCCGCGACGGCAAGAACTTCCTCGACCTGATCGTCGCCCAGGTCCGCCACGCCCGGCAGCGCCACGGCGTCCGCCTGCCGCTGCTGTTCATGGACAGCTTCCGCACCCGGGACGACACCCTGGCGCACCTGGCGCGGTATCCCGACCTCGCGGTGGACGGGCTGCCGCTGGACTTCCTGCAGAACGCGGAGCCCAAGATCCGGCGCGACGACCTGACTCCGGTGCAGTGGCCGGCCGACCCGAGCCTCGAGTGGTGCCCACCGGGCCACGGCGACCTCTACCCGGCGCTGTGGGGGTCCGGCATCCTGGACGCCCTGCTGGAGGCGGGGTTCCGCTACATCAGCGTCGCCAACGGCGACAACCTCGGCGCAGCGCCCGACCGGCGACTGGCCGGCTGGTTCGCCTCGACCGGCGCGGCGTACGCCGCCGAGGTGTGCCCCCGGACGGTCAACGACCGCAAGGGCGGCCACCTCGCGGTGCGCCGCAGCGACGGCCAGCTGATCCTGCGCGACACCGCGCAGACCGCGGCTGACGAGCTGCACTACTTCACAGACGAGTTCCGGCACCCCTACTTCCACGCCAACAACCTCTGGCTCGACGTCGGCCAGGTGCGCGACGCCATGGTCCAGCGGGACGGCGTCCTCGGCCTGCCGCTGATCCGCAACGAGAAGACGGTCGACCCGACCGACCCGACGTCGCCGCGGGTGGTGCAGTTCGAGACCGCGATGGGCTCGGCGATCGAGGTGTTCCCCGGCGCCAGGGCGATCGCCGTCGGGAGGGATCGCTTCCTGCCCGTCAAGACCACCAACGAGCTGATGCTGCTGCGCTCGGACGTCTTCGAGCTCGGCGACGACGGCCGGCTGACGGCCGGCTCGCAGATCCCCGGCGTCGACCTCGACGACCGGTTCTACAAGCTTGTCGACGACTTCGACGAGCGGGTGAGAGTGGTGCCCTCGTTGCGGCGCGCGGAGTCACTGGTGGTGCGCGGGGACTGGGTGTTCGACGCTCCGTCGGAGGTGGTCGGGGAGGTGGCGCTCACCGACGACGGCGGCCGGCGAAGCTATCGATGACCGGCCCCGTGCCGCCGGACCGGCCGCGCTGGCACGCCGCGATCGCTGCGGCGCTGGTGGGTGAGGAACTCGACCTGCCCGAGCCAGGGCGCCCGGAGATCCCCGGCCTGCTCGCCGACCTGGCCCGCGAGGGGTGGCCGGCGGCCAGGATCGCCGGGCACGCCAGGTCACGGGTCGCCGGCGAGCAGCCGTGGCCGCACCAGATCCCGCCCCGGCTGCGCGCAGGGTGTGGGGCAGCGCAGTTGCACGCAGCGCTCGCGGCGGCCAGGAACCAGCTCGGGCTCGGCTCGCTGGAGGTGCGGGGGCCGAGCAGGCGCACCAGGCTCGACTCCGATGAGCAGCGGCTGATGCGCGACGTCCCGCCGCACCACGGCAGCTGAGCCCTGGTCAACTGGAGCGCTGCTGCGCCCTCAGCAGGTCACGGATCTCGGTCAGCAGCTCCTCGCTGGTCGGCTTGGCCGGCTGCGACTCCTCGTCCTTCCTGCGCAGGTTCTGGAGCGCGTCCACCGGCCTGATCACGCCGAAGTAGACGATCGTGGCCACGATCACGAACGACACCACGGCGTTGATGAACGGCCCCACCACGATGGGGCCGATGCTGACCGTGCTGAAGTCGGGGTTGCCGCCCAGCAGCCCGACGATGTCGAGGACCACCTGGGTGAAGGTGCTGACCACGGCGCCGAATGCGGCGCCGATGATCACGGCGACCGCGAGGTCGACCAGGTTGCCACGCATCAGGAAGTCCCTGAAGCCCTTCATGCTTCTCCTTGGGGATCGGAAACCGGGGCGCAACAGTCTAGGAACCCCACCGGTCAGTGCAGTGCGAACCCGAGGGGTGAGCCGGCCGCCGCCACCACCCGGGTCGCCTCCTCGCGGCTCAGGTCGACCACGACGACCACGGTCCCGCTGCCCAGCAGGCCGTCGGTTCCGGTGGTCGGGAGGGCGACCACCCGGGCATCCTGCGCCAGCACCACGACCGTCCCTGAGCTGCCGGTGCCGAGCAGGTCGATCCGGTCCCCGACGGCGAGCAGCCCGACGGCCGCCGTGTCCTCCAGGGTGACCGGGACGGCGAGCCGGCCGGCTGCGACCAGCTCCCCGCTGGAGGAGAAGGCCGCCGCGGTGAGCACGCCTCGCGCCGGGACGGGGGCGACCACCGTCCGCCCGATCGCCTCGTCGAGGCTGGTGAGCGCACCCTCCGGCACGGCGATCCGGGGGAGCCTGAGCAGGGTGAGGTCGGCGGCGACGACCGGGCTGCCGCCCGGGATCGTCCCCGCGGCGGCGACCACGACCGTGGTGTCGTCCCGCCCGGTGAGCACGGCCAGGACGCAGTAGACCGCCAGGGCGGCGAAGCCGGCGGCGAGCAGGCGACGGTGCCAGCGCAGCGCGCGACGCAACGGAGAGGAGGACGAGAGCCACTGCATGACCGGAGTCTTGCCTCCGGCCGGCCCGATGGCTCAGTTGTGCACAGGCCTCAGGCGGCGGAAGTGGAGGCTGTGGACGACGGTTTGGACTCCGACCGGGTCTCGCTCTTCGCTGGGGCCGCATCCGGGGTGGCTGCGGGGGCGGAGCTGGACGACTCGCCCGGCTTGGCGGCGTTCGCCTTGCCCTTGCTGCGGCTGTCGGTGGCGTAGAACCCCGACCCCTTGAAGACGACGCCGACCGCGCTGAACACCTTGCGCAGGCTGCCCTCGCACTCCGGGCACACGGTGAGCGGGTCGTCTGTGAACCTCTGCACAGCTTCCAGCTCGGTGGCGCACTCGGTGCAGCGGTACTGATAGGTGGGCATGGGTTTCTTCCTGCAACAACGGGGATCGACCATCACATGGTAGTCGAGCGGTTCCACCAAAGCAGAACGGGTCCGGTGGCGTGGCTATTCCGCCCGCTGGACCTGCGAGGCGGTGAGGATGAACTGCACGCGACGGTCCCACGGTTCGACCGGCAGGTCGTCGACCACCTCGCCGTCGTAGAGCAGGATCGCGGTACGGGCGGCGGGTGCGGTCTTCAGCAGGGCGCGGTCGTACCAGCCGCCGCCGGTGCCGAGCCGCTCGCCGCGCCGGGTCGCCGCCAGCCCGGGGACGAAGACCCATTCCGCCCGGACGAGGACCCCGCTGCCGAGCGCGACGCCGGTCGGCTCCAGGATGCCCCGGCGGGATTCCCTCAGGTCGGCGCGCCCGGTGTACCAGGCCCAGTCCGGTTCGCGGGTGAGGACCGGCAGCAGCACCCGGGTGCCGGCGGCGGTCAGCGCGTCGATCAGCTCCCAGGTGTCCGGCTCCCCGGGCCGGGAGGCGTAACAGGCCACGATCTCGCTGCCGGCGCACAGTTCGAGAGCGCGTGCGGTGCGGTCGCCCTCGGTGTTGCCGGAGCCCGCGCGGCGGGCGGCGAGTTCGGTGCGAAGCCGCTGTTTGGCGGTGGTGAGGAGGACGGCGTGCGCTGCGCTGGGCTCGCCGGTCATTGACCTATGGTAAACGCATGGCCCTGTTCGGACGTTCCAAGCCGCAGCCCTCCGACTCTTCCCCGGGCTCGTCGTCGCCGCTCGCGGAGCCCACGGTTCCCGCGCCCGCCGGCGCCCCCGCCACCGAGCGACGCGCGGTCGACGCGCACCGCGAGAACCTGCTCGCGGCGGTGTCCAGCCTGCGTCCGTTCGGCATCGGACTGCTCGACGCCGCCGGGCTCACCCTGTGCGAGTCGATCGACTCCGACATCGACCTTCCGGTCTACACCTCCGCCAGCGTCGCCGGCTGGGCGGTGCGCGGCTCCAACCTGGTCGGGGCCTCCCCGCGCCACCCGGTGCGGCTGCCCGTGGTGGGCGAGATCGACGCCGGAGGCTACCGCGGCTCGCCGCTGATGCCCGGCACCGTGGTGAAGGTCGCCGGCGGCGCGCCGGTGCCCGAGGGCGCGGACGCGGTGGTGCCGCTGGAGGCTGCTGCCGAGGTCGGGGACGAGGTCGAGTTCACCGCCGAGGCGACGTTCCAGCAGGAGCTGGTGCTGGCCGGGTCGCGGATCAGCGACGGCGACCTGCTGCTGGGCAACGGCTCGGTGCTGGACGCCCGCGCGATCGGCCTGCTCGCCGAGGTCGGCATCGACAAGGTGCTCGCCCGCCCGAAGCCCCGCGTCGTGGTCGCCAGCCTGGGCGCCGAACTCGTCGACCCGGGACTGCCGCTGGAGCGGCTCCACCAGGTGTACGACACCGGGACGCCGCTGGTGGCGGCGCTCGCCCGCGCCGACGGTGCCCAGGTGTTCCCGATCGGCATCCTGCCGTCGGATCCGTCCCGGTTGCGCCGCACCATCACCGACCAGCTGCCGCGCGCCGACCTCGTCCTGCTGGTAGCGGGCCGGGACGACGACCTGATCGGCGTGCTGGGCGAACTCGGTACGGTCGACTCCGGCGAGGTAGCGATGGAGCCGGCCGGCCCGGCCGCCTTCGCCGTCGTCGGTGAGGACCGAACCCCCGTCCTCGTGCTGCCGCGGGGGGCCGCGGCCTGCTACATCAGCTACCAGGTGTTCGCCCGGCCGCTGGTGCGCCGGCTCGCCGGCGTGGCCCCGTCCGATCGCGAGGTGGGCTCCGCGCAGGTCACCCGGCCGCTGGCGACCGATCCGACGGTCACCACCTTCGTGCTGGCCAGGACCAGCGACCGGGGAGTCGAACCGCTGAACGCCTCGGACGCCCAGACCTCCCTCGACCTCGTGGCCGCGGACACCCTGATCGTGGTGCCGCCCGGCACCGGTGAGGTGGGCGCGCACTCCGACGTCACCTGCTGGCCGCTGCGGGGCTAGCGTGGCAGATGCCCCGCCGCGGTGGCCCGTGACGCTGCAGCACGGGGCTGTTACCC
>JAVHXR010000128.1 GCA_031119515.1 Propionicimonas sp. | reverse complement strand
GGTAGAGCTGCGGTGCGATGGCCAGGGCGTACCCCGCGTCCACCCGCTCCGGCGGCACCAGGTCCACCATCACGTGGCGGGCGTGCAGGGCGCGGTACCAGCGACGGACGAGCGCCAGGTAGTCCAGCACGACGGGGTGGTCGCTGCCCTCGACCGCCCACCAGTTCTCCCAGTCGAAGACCAGGGCCACCGTCGCGTCGCGGCCCGGCGGCGGCAGGGCCGGGAGCCCGCCGATCTCGGCGCCGAGCGCGCTCGCCTCCCGCCAGGTCCGGGTCCCCGTGCCTGCGTGCGGCAGCATCGCGGAGTGGAACTTCTCCGCGCCTGAGGTGGACTGGCGCCACTGGAAGAACATGATCCCGTCCGCGCCCCGGCCCAGGCTCTGGGCGGTCTCGGCGGCGAGCCGGCCGGGCAGTTTGGCGGGGTTCGAGGTCCGCCAGTTCACCTGGTTGGTGGCCTGCTCCATCAGGATCCAGGGCCGGCCGGGCTTGAGGCAGCGCATCAGGTCGCGGTGCAGCGCGGCGTCGGCCACCAGGTGCGGATTGGTGGGGTCCGGGTAGTGGTCGTCCGCCACCACGTCGAGGTGCTCGGCCCAGGTGAAGTAGTTCGCCGGCCGGAACGGGCCCATCAGGTTGGTGGTGACCGGCTGGGTGGCACCCTCCTCGCGCAGGATCCGCTTCTCCAGCAGGAAGCACTCCAGCAGCATGTCGGAGCTGAACCGGTGGAAGTCGAGGAGGCCGGACGGATTGGGGCTGTAGGGCGCCTTGCGAGGCGGGAACACCTCGTCGAAGGAGCCGTAGCGTTGCGACCAGAAGCTCGTCCCCCACGCGTCGTTGAGCGCCTCCACGCTGCCGTACCGCTGCCGCAGCCAGGCCCGGAAGGCGTCCCTGGCGTTGTCGGAGAAGTCCATCGGCAGGTGGCAGCCGAGTTCGTTGTTGACGTGCCACATCACCACCGCGGGGTGGGCGGCGTAGCGGCGGGCGAGTTGTCGGACGAGCTCCGCGGCGTAGTGGCGATAGGTAGAAGAGGACGGGGCGTGGTGCTGGCGGCTGCCCGGCCAGTAGCTGGCGCCGTTCTCGTCCTGGGCCAGGACGTCGGGGTGGTTGGCGCTGAGCCACGGCGGCGGCGACGCGGTCGCGGTCGCCAGGTTGACCCCGATCCCGCCCGCGTGCAGCTTCCCGATCACGGTGTCGAGCCAGTCGAAGTCCCACTCGCCCTCGGCCGGCTGGATCCTGGACCAGGCGAAGATCGCCAGGCTGACGGTGGTGACGCCGGCCTCCCGCATCAGCCGGACGTCGGTGTCCCACACCTCCTCCGGCCACTGTTCGGGGTTGTAGTCGGCGCCGTAGAGCACCCCGCCCAGCCCGCGGCGGCGGTCGGTCGTCATGCCCCTGTCCGTTCGGCGCGGCGGCGCAGCGGGAGGATGACCACGACGAAGACGGCCACCCCCAGGGCGGGCACCACCAGCGGGCCGAGCAGCCAGCCCGCGGCGGCGACGAAGGCCGCCGTCGGCGCGAGCAGCAGCGCGCCCACCGGGTCGGCCTCGAACTGGTCGCCGAGTTGCCGGACGGCGCCGCGCCAGCCTCGCTCCGGCCGCCAGGCGCCGGCGAGCATCAGCACCGCCGTCCCGGTGGCGACCAGCGCCGGCCACCCGACCACTGTCATCGGCGGTCCGAGGACGCTGGTGTCGGTGCGGGCGATCGTCAGCGAGGCGGTCGCCGCGGCGACCAGGCCCACCATGGCCAGGCCCACCGCCAGCCCGCCGCCGATCCCCGCCCTGAGGTCGGCCAGGGAGCGCCGGACGCCGGAGTCCTCGCCCTTCAGGTAGGCCCGCAGGTGGCGGGCGCCGGTGGCCAGGGCGAGGGGCAGGGTGACGACGGGAAGCGAGAGCAGGGTGACCAGGAGGCCGACGAGCATGATCTCGCCGAACAGCGGGGCCCAGCGGGTCGCGCCGGGATAGGCAGGCAGGGGTTGCCCGGGCTCGGCCGGCCCGATACCGCTGCTCGCGGCCCGGCGCTCGGCCTGCAATCGTGCCCGCTGCCTGCGCGGGGACTCGTGCGTCATGGTCATCCTCCAGCTGCTCCCGTCCTTCGCGTCCGTCCGACACCGTAGTCGTGGCGCGCTGCTGGAAAGCGCTTGCCAACGAACCTACCGGCTCCCGTCGCGGGGTGCAACGCCCGTAGCCGCGATCAGGACCGACGAAGATCGGTGACCGGGCTGGCGAAGCCGGCCCGGTGGGTGGGGTGGGTGGCGAGGTCGGCGGGAGTGACGACCGCCCCGTCCGCGGCCGCAGAGGCGTAGATCGCCGCCACGATCTCGAGCGAGCGGGCCGGCGCATCGGCTGTCGGCGGCAGCGGGGCGCCGGCCAGCAGGGCGTCGAAGACGTCCCGCAGCAGCGGGCCGTGCCCGCTCGGCTCCTCCCGCTCGGGCAGGGCCCAGGTGGCAGCCTCGGACTCGCCGACGTGGGGGGCGGGAGTGATCCGCCAGTTGTCGTGCCCGTGGCCGTAGAGGTGGTCGACGGTGATCGTCGCCTTCTGGGTGTCGATCCGTACCGAGCTCGTCTGGCGGGGCGCGACCGCGCTGGAGACGACCTGGGCGACGACCCCGTTCTCGAAGACGATCGTGGCGGTGGAGGTGTCCTCGGTGGCCGTCTCCCGGTCGAGCCGCCACAGCCGGCCCTCGACGCGGGCCCAGTCGCCCAGCAGGAACGCCAGCAGGTCGACCTGGTGGATGCCGTGGCCAAGCGTCGTGCCGCCGCCCTCGGTCTCCCACCGGCCGCGCCAGGGGACAGCGAAGTAGTCGGCGTCGCGGAACCAGAGGGTCTGGCACTGGGCCAGCAGCGGTCGTCCCAGCGACCCGGCGGCGAGCAGGCGGCGGACATGCGCCGCGGCGGTGCCGGTGCGCTGCTGGAAGACGACCGCGAGCTCGCGCCCGGCGGCCGCTGCCCCGGCGCGCATCTCGTCCAGCTCGTCCAGGGATGGCGCGGGGGGCTTCTCCACCACCACGTGGGCGCCGGCCGCGAACGCTGCGAGCGCCTGCCCGCGGTGCGCGTCCGGCGGGCTGCAGATCAGAACCACGTCCGGGTGCTCGGCGCCGAGCAGTTCATCGATGCCGTCGTACACCGCGACCCCGCCCCAGGCTGCGGCGAACTCCTCGGCCCTGGCGCGGGTCCGGTTGGTGACAGCCACCAGCTCGGCGCGCGGGTGCGCTCGGACGGCCTCGGCGTGCAGGTGGGCTACGGCGCCGGTGCCGACGATGGCGCAGCGCAGGACGGGCTCGGGCATGGCTTCCTCCGGGTTGGCGGCACCACTCTACGGGAAAGCGCTGTCCCCGCCGCCGGCGGATCGCGCCGCCGTGGCTCCCCGGGAGGTCTCCGCCACAATCCGCCACCCACGGCGGTTGGCCGGAGGATATGGCGGAAGACCCCACCGGGAGGCGGTTTCTGCCACCCGGCGGTTGTCCACAGGGGCGGACGGGATCGAACGGTGGGACGACGCGGCTGTGGACAACTGACCCGCGGCGCTCCCCCGTGACGAGGCTGCAGGTCATGGGACACGGAGTGTGGAGCTGGGCGGAGCTGCGGGGGACCCTCAGCCAGGCCGAGGTGCGGCACAGCGTCGCCGCCGGACGGCTCGTCCGGGTGCGACGGGGCTGGTACGCCACTCCGCTCGCCAACCCTGACGTGCTGGCGGCCGTCGCCCTCGGTGGCCGGCTCGGCTGCCTGAGCGGGTGCCGCGCCCACGGCCTCTGGGTGCCGCCGGGTCCCGGCCTCCACGTCGCGTTCAACCGCGCCCTCCCGGCTGGGCTCCCCGACGGCGTCAGCGGCCACGCCAGCCGTGAGATCGGGCATCAGCCGGCCCTGCTGCCGCTCGAGTCGTGCCTGGCCGACGTCCTTCGGCACCACGCTCTCGAGGTTGCGCTCGTCGTGCTGGACTCGGCCCTCAACAGCCGCGCGATGACGATCGGGGAGGTGGCCGACCTGGTCCTTCGGTCGCCGCCTCGAACCCACCGGTTGCTGCGGTATGTCGATGCCGGCGCCGGCTCGGGGTCGGAGACCAGGGTCCGCTACTACTTCCAGCGCCGCAGGGTGCCGGTACAGACCCAGGCCTGGGTGCCCGGGGTGGGCCATGTCGACCTGCGGGTGGGCAAGTCGCTGATGATCGAGTGCGACTCGCGCGCCCACCACACCGGCGAGGCGAACTACCAGCGCGACCGCGAGCGCGACCTCGTCCTGACCGCGGACGGGCACCGCGTGCTGCGGCTCAGCTACGAGCAGGTCTGGTACCAGTGGGACGCGACCCGGCTGGTGTTGCGCCGGCTGATCAGGTCGCGGCTGCACCGCATCCTGCCGCTCTCCGCCCGCCGGTCCTGAGGTGGCCGCCAGAATCTGCCTCCCACAGCCGTTGGCCGGAGGATATGTCGGAACACCAGGCTGGGAGGCGGTTTCTGGACACGGTCAGGGGTACTCGAGCCGGGCGTGGTTGAGCCGGGCGCCGCGCGGCCTGCCATGGGTGAGGTGGACGACGGCGTCGGGGTGGAGCCGGACGAACTCGGCCACCAGATCGGTCGCGCCGAGCAGGTCGGAAGCAGGGATCCGCCAGTCGCGGCCGGTCCACAGCGAGTCGGCGACCAGCCGCTCGCCGTCCCACAGCCGGGCGGCGTCACCCACCCAGTCCAGGACCAGGCTCGCCCCGGGCGCGGACGGCAGTCGCAGTTCCACCCTGGCGGCGGTGCCCCAGTCGGCCGGGACGCCCGTGCGGCCCATCGGCCCCGTTCGCGGCGCGGGCGGGCTGCCGGCGTGGCCGACCACGCTGGAACCCACCACCGGGGTGGACGCGCGGCGGGATGCCTGGTCGCGCACCCCGTCGGAGGTGAGCTCGAGACCGTCGGGCAGGCCGAACCGCCAGGCGTCCGGCTCCGACAGCACCAGCCAGCGGACGGCGACGCCGCGCTCGGTGACGAGTTCGCCGAAGTGGCCGGCCCCCTTCGTCGTGAGCTCCCTGGGCTCGCCCGAGCGCCACCGCAACCGGGGCTCGACCCCTGCGGTGGCCGCCAGCACCAGCAGTGGACGCGCCCGCCACACCAGCTCGGTCACCGGCTGGGCGGTGGCCCACTCCAGTTCGGCGTCGCCGACGACGAGGCCGAACGGCCAGGCGAAGGCGGCCGCGGGCGGCACGTCGACGGGCGGGAAGGCGACCTCGCCGGCAGCGGTCTCGACGACGAACCTCGCCTGCTGCAGGCCCGCGCGGCGCGGGCCGCTGGGCCGGTTGGTGACGAAGAGGAACCCCGAGCGGCCGTCGGAGCGCACCGCCCACCGCGGATCGGGCTCGTCGGGCAGGGTGGGAGCCATGGTGGCGAGCCGGTCGCCCCAGGCCGCCAGCAGCAGGTGCTGCAGCCGCAGCCGGTACCAGCTCGCCCGCCGGTGCCCGTCCACGGCGAGTGGGGCGCCGGCGTCGCTGTCCAGCTCGGCCAGGTCGCTCGGCGCGCCCGCGGCGTGCGACTCCTGCAGGCCCGGTCGCGGGTTGCGGCCGTCCTGGAATTGGGCGTACCCCTGCCAGCTGCTGCCGGCGCCGAGCCGGGACAGCGCCAGCGCCGCGATGTCGCGGGCGCCAAGGTAGGGCCGGCGGTGCGCGGAGGGCACCATGCCCGCGCCCAGTTCGGCGACGAGGTAGGGCGACGTCCCGTTCGGGGCGGTGAACCCGAACGCGTCCGTGGCGTACCGCTCGGTTCCGGCCGAGACCCAGTAGGCGTCGGGAAGCGCGGCGCCGGCCGGGAGGAACCCGTCCGCCGCGCCGCCGGTCAGCAGCCACAGCGGCGCGTCCAGGCCGACCTGGCGGGTGACCACCTTGAGGGTGGAGAGGTGGCCCGGTTCGCCGGCGGCGCTGTCGAACTGGACGGCCAGCAGCGGGAAGCCGACGAGCTGGGCGGACACGGCGGCGAACCAGCGGACGACCTCGGCGAGGTAGCCGGGGTCGTCGGTGCGGGCGGCCACCGGCAGGGCGAGCAGCCAGTCCGGCAGCCCGGTGTGGCGGGCGCCGGTCCTGGCCTGCGGACCGAGCCGGAGCACCAGCCCGAGCCCCGAAGCCCTGGCCAGCCGGGCGAAGCCGGCCAGGTCGAGCCCGCCGGTGAAGTCCGGCTCACCGCGAACCGGCTCGTGGTGGTTCCAGAACACCGTGGTCGCCACTGCCGTGGCGCCACCCTCACGAATCCGGCGCAGCGAGTCCTGCCACAGCGCGGCCGGCACCCGGCTGTAGTCCATCCCCGCGACGACGGGGACGGCGGGCGCCCCGTCCACCTCGACCCACCGGGGGTGTGCGGCGATCCGGGCGTCGCCCATCAGCCTGCCCCCGTCCGGGGGCGGGACGTGGACCCGTAGCCGGTGTTCGCGCATCTCCCGAGCAGCCTCCCCCAAAGCCGTCGCGAAACTCAACCGTCTCGCTCGGCGATGGTCATCGACACCGGCCCCCGGCGGCGTCAGGATGGGCGCAGGCCCGGCTGCTCCCGCCGCCGGTGCCGAAGGCTGGCGCGACCCACGAGGACGACGATGACCACCGCAGAACCGACCCGCCTGATCGCCGTCGACGAGCCCGAGGGGGTGGATCGCACCGCCGACCGGAGGGTGGTCGTCCGGCTCGTCACCGGCAGCGCGTTGATGCTGTTCCTCGAGCTCGCGCTGATCCGCTGGCTGGGGTCGAACATCGTCCACCTGTCCTACTTCTCCAACTTCGTCCTGCTGGGCTCGTTCCTCGGCATAGGGCTCGGCTTCCTGATCTCGCGCCGCAATTGGAGCGTGCTCCCCGCGGCGCCGGTGATCCTCGTCGTCCTGGTCGCCGCCGTGCACCTGTTCCCGGTGACGGTCGATCGCACCGGGAGCGGGATCATCTACTTCACCTCGCTCTCCACCTCCGGCCCGCCGGTGTGGCTGGTGCTCCCGGTGGTGTTCCTGCTGACCGCCTCGATCCTGGCCGGGCCGTCGGAGGTGGTGGGACGCTGCTTCGCCAGGCTGCGGCCGCTCACCGCGTACCGCTGGGACCTGGTCGGATCGCTGATCGGCATCGGCGCCTTCACCCTGCTCTCCTTCCTGCAGGCGCCTTCGGTGGTGTGGGGGACGGTCGTGGCGGTGCTGTTCACCGTCCTGGTCGCCGGTCGCGCGCGGATCCTCGCCGCCGTGACCGGCGCGCTGCTGGTCGTGGTGCTGCTGCTGGAGACGCTCACCCCCGGGGTGTCGTGGTCGCCGTACTACAAGGTCACCACCGAGACCGTCGGGCAGTACGAGGGGGACGACCTCGTCCTGATCAGCGTCAACGGCGTGCCCCACCAGCTGATGGCCCCGGCGCAGTGGAAGCTCGACCAGGGCGAGGAGATCTACGGCATCCCGTACCAGCGCTGGAACGGCGACCTGGGCGACGTCCTGATCGTCGGCGCCGGGTCGGGCTCGGACGTCTCGATCGCACTGTCGGAGGGGGCCCGCCACGTCGA
>JAVHXR010000127.1:7152-7513 GCA_031119515.1 Propionicimonas sp. | reverse complement strand
CGCCCGGACCGCGATCACCCGACCGGTCTCGAGCGGGGACGCGGCCGCCGCGCTGGGCGCGGAGGTGGCCGCCGCGTTGCTGGCCGGCCCTGGCGCGACGCTGATCGCCACCGACCGGCCGCCGGCGGCCCCCGCTGCGCCAACCCCCGACAGCGCGCTCCCGGCTGACCATCCGCTGCGCACGGGCGCCGCCGACTCTCCGCTGATCCGCTCCTACCGCGGCATCCGGACCCGGCACCGTCCGATCTGGATGATGCGCCAGGCCGGGCGGTCGCTGCCGGAGTACCGGGCGCTGCGGGTCGGCACCGGCATGCTCGAGGCCTGCCTCACCCCGGAACTTGTCGCAGAGATCACCTGCCAG
>JAVHXR010000127.1:4967-7142 GCA_031119515.1 Propionicimonas sp. | reverse complement strand
GGGACATCGTGGCGGGCGTCGGGCCGGTGATGGACGCGCCGGTGCGCACCGCCGCCGACGTCGACCGGCTTCCGGAACTCGACCCGGGGGCGCTGGCACCGATCTCTCAGGCCGTCCGGCTGACCGTCGGCGAACTCGGCGACACCCCGCTGATCGGCTTCTGCGGCGCGCCGTTCACGGTCGCGTCCTACCTGGTCGAGGGCCGGCCCGGCCGCGACTACGCCCACACCCGCGCGCTGATGCACGACGATCCCGGGCTGTGGCGGGCGCTGCTGGAGTGGGTGGCCCGCACCGCCTCGACCTTCCTGCGCGCGCAGGTGCTCGCCGGGGCGTCCGCCGTCCAGCTCTTCGACTCCTGGATCGGCGCGCTGAGCCCCGACGAGTACCGGTCCGACGTCCAGGCCCACTCCGCGGCCGTCCTCGCCTCGGTGGCAGACCTCGGGGTGCCCCGGGTCCACTTCGGTACCCGCAGCCGCCCCCACCTGGTCGCGATGAAGGCGGCCGGCGCCGACGTGATGGGGGTGGACGCCGCCACCGGCCTGGACGAGGCCGCGGCGCTGCTGCCCGGCACGCCGCTGCAGGGCAACATCGACCCGGCCCTGCTCTCGGCGGACTGGCCGAGCCTGGCCGACCACGTCGCCGGGGTGCTCACCCGCGGCGCGTCGGCTCCGTCCCATGTGGTGAACCTCGGCCACGGGGTGCCACCGGACACCGACCCCGAGGTGCTGACCCGGATGGTCGCCCTCGTCCACTCCATCCCCGACGAACAGGGAGTCAACTGATGCACGCCCCCGGCGGCCACCCGCACGGAATCGGAGCCGTCCGACCCGAGAACTTCGCGTGGTCGCGCGCCCCGATGATCGTCTACTGGGAGCTGACGAACGCCTGCGGGCTCGCGTGCCGGCACTGCCGCGCCACCGCCATGCCCGACCCGGCGCCGGGGGAGCTGACCACCGCGCAGGGACTTCGGCTGCTGGACGACATCGCCACCTTCGGCGACCCGTTGCCGCACATCGTGTTCACCGGCGGCGACCCGCTGCGACGCCATGACCTCAAGCTGCTGATGGCCGAGGCGGCCGCCCGCGGGATCGGGGTCTCGCTGGCGCCGGCCGTCACCCCGCTGCTCACCCGGGAGCGACTGGCCGAGGCGAAGGCTGACGGGGTGCAGGCGATCTCGCTCTCGCTCGACGGGTCGACACCCGCCTACCACGACGGCGTCCGCGGCGTGCCCGGCACGTTCGAGGCCACCCTGACAGCGCTCGACTGGGCCGCGGAGCTCGACATCCCGGTGCAGGTCAACACCCTGGTGACCTCGGTCACAGCCGCGGACCTCCCGGCCGTCTACGAACTGCTCTCCACCCGCAAGCTGCTGCGCTGGAGCCTGTTCTTCCTGATCAGCATCGGACGCGGCACCGAGCTCACCGAGCTCGGCCCCGGCGAGGCCGAGAAGCTGATGGCCTGGCTGAACGGCCTGGCCAGGACCGCGCCCTTCCAGGTCCGCACCACCGAGGCGACCCACTACCGCCGGATCGCTGCCCAGGCCGCCCGTCGCCGCGGCCTCGACGATGCCGGGATCGAGGCGTCCCCGATGGCGAGGGGCTTCGGCATCCGCGACGGCAACGGCATCGTGTTCGTGTCCAACACCGGCGACGTCACCCCGTCAGGCTTCCTGCCGGTGGCGGTCGGCAACGTCAAGGAGTCCTCGCTGGTCGACCTCTACCGCAACCACCCGACGATGCGTGCGCTGCGCGAGCCGGAACGGTTCAAGGGCCGCTGCGGCCGGTGCGAGTTCAACCGGTGGTGCGGCGGCTCCCGGGCCCGCGCCTACGCCTGGACCGGGGACGTGCTGGAGTCGGACCCGCTGTGCCCGTACACCCCGAAGCAGCGCGACGCCGAGCCGGAACTCGTCACCGCGTGAGGGTCCTGGTCGTCGGTGGCGGCATCACCGGCCTCGCCGCAGCCTGGGAGGCCGTGGGGCGCGGCCACGAGGTGAGCCTGCTGGAGGCGGGCGAGCACTTCGGCGGGAAGGTCCGCACCGAGCACGCCGACGGCTACGCCATCGAACTCGGTCCCGACTCGTTCGTCGCCTACCGGCCGGCCGGGCTGCAACTGGTCGGCGAACTGGGCCTGTCCGGCGCCGTCCAGGCCGGCAGCGACGACCGGACCGTCTACCTG
>JAVHXR010000127.1:0-4957 GCA_031119515.1 Propionicimonas sp. | reverse complement strand
CTGCCGACCCGGTTGTGGCCGTTCGTCACCACCCCGATCCTGTCTGTCGGTGACAAGCTGCGCGCCGGCGCCGACCTCGTGATGCCGCGGCAGCTGACCGAAGCCGACGTCGCCATCGGCGCCTTCCTGCGCCGCCGGCTCGGCGACGGAGTGGTCCGCAAGTTCGCCGACCCGCTCGTGGGCGGGATCTACGGGGCCTCGGTGGACGAGCTCAGCCTCGACGCGGTCCTGCCCAGCCTGCGGCAGAACGAGGCCGACCATCGCTCGTTGATGGTCGCCAGCCTCGCGGCGGGACGGCAGCGCTCCCGCGCCGCCCGGGCCGCGAGCGAAGGTTCCCCGAAGGGACCGGGTTCGCCGTTCCGCGCCCTGGCCGGCGGTCTCGGCACGCTCACCGACACCCTGGTCGAGCGGCTGCGCGCGGCAGGCGCAGACCTGCGCACCGCCACCCCCGTGACGTCGCTCGCCGACCACTCCGCCGACGCGGTGATCCTGGCCGGCGGGGTGGCGTCGTCCGCGGCCCTGCTGCGAGCTGACCTGCCCGACGCGGCCGCGGCGCTGGGCGGCGTCCCGCTCACCAGTTCGACGGTCGTCACCCTCGGTTACCGCGAGGACGCCTTCGCCGAGCCGCCGGCCCACCACGGCTGGCTCGAGGCCGGCCCGGCGCCGATCAGCGGCGTGACGGTGTCCTCGGCGAAATGGCCCGGTCGCGCGCCCTCGGGAAGGGTGCTGCTGCGGGCCTTCGTCCCCGCCCGGCTGGGCCCGATCGCGAACGCGCCGGACGACGAACTGCTGGACCGGGTGCTCGGGCACGTCACCGGACCGCTGGGGTTGCGGGCGGATCCCGAGCTGGTCCGGGTCACCCGGTGGAGCGGCGTGATGCCGTCCTACACCGTCGGGCACCCGGCCAGGGTGGCCGCGGTCGAGGCGGCGCTGGCGATCCGGCCCCGCTGGCGGGTCGCCGGTTCGGCGCTGTACGGGGTGGGCGTCCCTGACTGCATCGCCGACGGCCGCCGGCAGGTCGTCGCCGCGGTCGGGGCCTGAGCCGGGCGGCCCGGGTTCGCCGATCCGGCGGTAAGGGTCACCTCACTTCGCTAGGCTCCAGGCATGTCCCACGCCGATGCCGCCGCGCAGATCAACGCCTCCATCAACTACACCTGCTGGGCGGTGTACGCCCGCGCCGTCGGGGCGCCGGGGTCGGGTCTGGCGGGGTTCTCGGAGGAGGCGGCCGCGGACGGCGTGACGGTGCGGGGCTACTACGACCTCTCCGCGATGCGGGCCGACGCAGACCTGATGGTGTGGTTCCACGGCAGCGACCCCGCGGCCGTCCAGGCCACCGCGAAGCAGCTCCGGCAGCGCCTCGGCGCCGCCGCCGCACCGGCCTGGTCAGGGATGGGCATCCACCGTCCGGCCGAGTTCAACAAGACCCACGTGCCGGCCTACCTGACCGGCCGGGAGCCGGAGGCGTGGCTGACCGTCTACCCGTTCGTCCGCTCCTACGAGTGGTACCTGCTGCCCGAGGACGAGCGCCGGGAGCTGCTGCGGGAGCACGGGCTGATGGGACGGGAGTTCCCGCAGGTGATCAGCAACACCGTCTCGGCGTTCGCGCTCGGCGACTACGAGTGGATCCTGGCGCTGGAGGCGCCCGAGCTGCACGACCTCGTCGACCTGATGCGGCACCTGCGGTACTCGCAGGCGCGCCGCCACGTCCGGCTCGAGGTGCCGTTCTACACCGGGCGAAGGGTGACCGCCGACGAGGCCGGGGAGCTGCTGCGGTGAGCTTCGACGCGCTGGTCATGCTCGGCTTCGGCGGGCCCGAGCACCTCGACGAGGTGGTCCCGTTCCTGGAGCGGGTGACGGCAGGACGCGGGATTCCCCCCGAGCGGCTGGTCGAGGTCGGCCAGCACTACATCACCCTCGGCGGCGTGAGCCCGATCAACGCGCAGAACCGCCGGATGCGCGACGAACTGGCCGTCCGGCTGGCCGAGCGCGGGATCGACACCGAACTGGTGCTGGCGAACCGGAACTCTCCACCGTTCGTGCCGGACGTGCTCGGCGACCTCGCCGGTCGCGGCAAGACCGACCTGCTGGCCTGGTCGACCGCCGCCTACGCCTCCTACTCCGGCTGCCGGCAGTACCGGGAGGATCTCGGCCTCGCCCTTGCCGCGGGGCAGACGCCGGGCCTCAGCGTGGTGAAGGTGCCGCCGTTCCCCGAGCTCCCCGGGATGGCCGAGGCGGTCACCGACCTGCTTGCCGGCACCCTCGCCGCACTCGGAGACGTCCCCGGCCTGCTGGTGATGTTCACCACCCACTCGATCCCGCTCTCCCTCTCGGCCAATGCGGGGCCGGAGGGCGGCCGCACCGACGGAGACCTCTACTCGGCGCAGCAGCTCGCCCTGGCCGGCGCGGTGATCGGCCCGGCGGCCGAGCGGGCCGGGCTGGCACAGGCGCCGGCCTGGCGGCTGGTCTACCAGTCCCGTAGCGGCGCTCCGCACATCCCGTGGCTCGAGCCCGACATCAACGACGCCCTCGCCGAGGTCGCGCCGACGGGTGTGACCGACGTCGTGATCGTCCCGATCGGCTTCCTCACCGACCACGTCGAGGTGATCTGGGACCTCGACACCCAGGCGAAGCAGACAGCGGACGAGCTCGGCCTGCGAACCCATCGGGTCCCCACGGTGGGTGAGCACCCCGCCTTCCTCGACTCGCTGGCCGACTACCTGGCCGGGTATCTCACCGGCGAGGTGCGTCCGCCGGAGCCGGGGGAGGCCTGCTTCGGCGACTGCTGCCTCAACCCCCGCTCGCAGCGTCCGGTGGCGCCTGGGATCCAGCTCGTCTGAGCCGCCGGGTCCGTCCCTTTGAACCGGTTTCGGAACCGTCCCCGCGATTCAAAGCCGGTTCACGGGGACGGTTCCGAAACCGGTTCGCGGGGACGGTTCCCGCGAACCGGATCAGGCCAGGCCGGGGGTGGTGACGATCTCCCCGCCGGCGGTGACGAGGACGGCGTCGAAGCCGCCCAGCCGGGCGTGCAGCGCCAGGCCGGCGTCGACCCCGAGGACGATCAGCGCCGTCGACAGCGCCTCCGCCCTGGCCCCGTCGTCGCACACCACCGTCGCCGAGCGCACGCCGGAGTCGGCAGGCAACCCGGTCCACGGGTCGAGGATGTGGTTGGCGCGGGCGCTGCGCTGCTCGTAGTCGCCCGAGGTCGAGACGAATCCCCGCTGCACCCGCAGCGCGCCCACGATCTGGTCGGACGACGCCGCCGGCCGGCGGATCCCCACCTGCCAGGCGTCCTGGCCCGCCGGGGTACCGAGCAGGCCGATCGAGGACTGGCCGAAGTTCACCACGGCGCTGGTCGCCCCGTACTCGGCGAGCACGGCCACCACCCTGGCCGCTGCCGCACCCTTGCCGATCCCGCCGAGATCGACCCGGGCGCCGCCGACCATCCGGAACCGGCCGTTCCGGTCCGCCTCCAGTCGACCGCCGGAGGGGCTCCCGGCGGTGACGTCGAAGCTGCCGCCGGTCTCCAGCCGGCAGCGCAGCGCGAACGCCAGCAGCGCGGCGGTCTCCGGAGCCGGCCGCAGCCACTCCCCGTCCGCCGCCGCCAGCCGGCTGACGTCGGAGTCCGGACGAAACCGCGACCAGAGCCGCTCCAGCCGCTCGACCTCGGCCATCGCGAGCCTGGCACCGGTCTCGGCATCGCCGCCGGCGGCACGGATCGTCACGATCGTCCCCATCACCGCGAGCGCGCAGCGGGTTGCGACCTGCTCAGGCTCGAGCGCTGCCGAGAGCATCCGCCACCGCCTCCAGGAACTGCCCGTGGGTGAGCGAGGCGCCGGTGACCACGTCCACCGCGTCGAGGTCGTCGGTCTCGACGAACCGGGCCGCATACACCGGCGCCGCGGCGATCCCGGCCTGCGCCCTGGCATAGACCTCCTCGCTGATCACCTGGCCGTTGGTCTTGCCGTAGTCCTCGCCCTTGGTCGTCCCGTCGGCCTGCCGCAGCACGAACTCCACGGCCGTCACGTCGTCACCGGCGATGGTGACCTCCACCTCGCCGTACCCGCCCTGGTCGTCGGGTGCGCTCACCCCGGAGTAGCTGCCGTCGGCGAAGCCGCCGTCGGCGACGTTCAGGTCTGCCACCTCGGCGGCGCATCCGGCCAGGGCGAGGCCACCGGCCAGCACGGCCGCGGCGCGCAGCCGCCGGCTCACCGGGCCGTCCCCGTCCGGTTGTCGACCTCGCGGACGATCCGGCCGTGGTTGAGCACCACCTGCCGGTCTCCGAGAGCGGCCACCTCGGGGTCGTGGGTGACCACGATGAGGGTGGTCCCCTCGGCGTGCAACTGGCCGAAGAAGTCCAGCACGAGCCGCTCGTTCGCCTCGTCCAGGTTGCCGGTCGGCTCGTCGGCGAGCACCACCCGCGGGTAGTTGATCAGCGCCCGGGCGATGCACACCCGCTGCTGCTCGCCGCCGGACAGCTGGCTGGGCAGGTGGTGGGCACGCTGCCGCAGGCCGACCCGGTCGAGCGCGGCGAGCGCCTCGGCCTCGTCCGGCATCGAGTGGTAGTACTGGGCGACCATCACGTTCTCCACCGCCGTCAGGTGGTTGACCAGGTGGAACTTCTGGAACACCAGGCCGATGGTGTTCCGGCGGGCGTGGGAGAGCCCGGCCGCGTCCATCGACGCGAGGTCCACCCCGTCGAGCACGACCGACCCTGCCGTCGGGGTGTCGAGGCAGCCGACGATGTTCATCAGCGTCGTCTTCCCCGAGCCGGACGGGCCCATGATGGACAACCACTGGCCGGCGGGCACGCTCAGGTCGACGTCCTTGAGCGCGTCCACCTCCCCGTAGCTCTTGGTCACACCTGCCAGTTCGAGGACGTTCACCTGGCTCCTCACTCTCCTCTCAACACGATCGCCGGCTCCACCTCGGACGCCCGCCGGACCGGCACCAGGCACGC
>JAVHXR010000126.1 GCA_031119515.1 Propionicimonas sp. | reverse complement strand
CGGCAGCAGCCGGCTGCCGCGCAGCCAGCCCTCGATCTTGCCCTCGGGCAGCGCCGGCGTCCGCTTCAGCCGGCCGGCCCGGCCGCGCAGGAAGATCAGGCTCGCGACGCCGGTCGCCGCGATGCTCAGCACGGCGATCTCGCCGATGGTGTCCCAGGCGCGGGCGTCCACCAGCACGACATTGACGATGTTGGTGCCGTAGCCGTAGCTGTAGGCGGCCTCCGGCAGGGCGTCCGATACCGGGATCGCGACCCGGTTGCCGAGGGCGAGGATCGCCAGCAGGGTGACCGCCAGGCCGGTTCCCGCCGAGATCACCACCCGCCACCAGCGGGCGGACTGCAGCGGCCGCTCGGAGAAGAACTTGGGCAGCTTGCGGAGCACCAGCAGGAACACCAGCAGCGTGACGGTCTCGACCAGCACCTGGGTCAGCGCCAGGTCCGGCGCGCCGTGGATCAGGAACAGCAGCGCGGTGCCGTAGCCGGTGACCCCGAGCAGCAGGACGGCACGGAGCCGTCCGCGGGAGGTGGTGACCAGGAGGGCGGTGACGATGATCAGCCCGCCGATCGCCACCTGCGCCCAGTGGTCGGCCAGGTAGACCTCCGGCCAGTCCCTCACCCCGGCCATGGCGAAGAAGATCAGCCCGGTGATCACCACCAGGATCGTCGCGACGTAGGAGGCGAGCGAGCCCCGCTGGGTGCGGTCGGTGACCTCGACGGCCAACCGGTCCAGCCGGGCCATCGTGACGCGGTAGAAGTCGGCCGCGTCCGGCACCTTCGGGAAGGTGCGCTGCAGGGTCGCGATCCGGTCGCGCTGCCAGAACAGCACGGCGCCACCGCCGAGGGCGACCAGGGAGGAGACGAGGGCAGGCCCCAGCGACGGCAGCAGGGTCAGCCCGTGCCCGTGCTCGCCGTCGGGAAGGGTGGTGGCGTAGGCGTCGAGGACAGCTGTCAGCGGCCCTCCGAGGAAGCCGCCGGCCAGCACGGCGACCCCCAGCACCACCGGCGCCGCCAGGAAGCCGGCCGACGGCGGATGCGCCACCGCCGTCGGCTCCCTGCCGGGCTTGGTAGCGAACGCGCCCCACCAGAACCGCAGCGTGTAGGCGACGGTGAGCGCGGAGCCGAGCACGACGGTGGCGATCAGCAGCCATGCCGGCAGGGGCGCGATGCCGGTCCCGTCGCCGCCGAAGCCGAGGTTGGTCAAGCCCTCCAGCCCCGCCTCCTTGGCGGTGAAGCCGAGCGTCGGCGGCACCCCCGCCATCGCCGCGCACGCGATCCCGGCGATGGTGGCCGTCACCGGCAGCCGCCGGTACAGCCCGCTCAGCCGGGTCAGGTCACGGGTGCCGGCGGAATGGTCGACGACGCCGACGACGAGGAACAGGGTGGCCTTGAACAGGGCGTGCGCGACCACCATCGCCAGGCCGCCGAGCGCGGCCGCCTGGGTCCCGGTTCCGAGCAGCAGCACCATGAAGCCGAGCTGGCTCACCGTGCCGTAGGCCAGCAGCAGCTTGAGATCGTCCTGCCGCAACGCCCGCCAGCCGCCGAGGAAGAGGGTGAGCCCCCCGAGGGCCCAGACGATCGGACGCCAGCCGGGCACCTGCGCGAGGACGGGAGTGAGCAGCGCCACCAGGTAGACCCCGGCCTTGACCATCGCCGCGGCATGCAGGTAGGCCGAGATCGGTGTCGGGGCGGCCATCGCGCCGGGCAGCCAGAAGTGGAAGGGCACCAGCGCCGACTTGCTGAGCGCACCCACGAGGATCAGCAGTGCCGAGACGGTCAGCGCCGGACCGGTGGGCGGGTTGGCGAGGATCGCCTGCAGGCTGTGGGTCCCGGCCGCCTGGCCGAGGGTCAGGAAGCCCACCAGCATCGCAAGCCCGCCGGTGGTGGTGACGATCAGCGCGGTCAGCGCGGCCGCCCGGTTCGCCCGCCGGGTCGGGTCGTGGGCGATCAGCAGGTAGGAGAAGACCGTTGTCAGCTCCCAGAAGACGTACAGCACGATCAGGTCGTCCGCCGTGACGAGCCCGAGCATCACGCCGGCGAAGGCGGTGAGCAGGCCGACCGGCCGGGTCTGGGGCGGGTCGTCGGCGAAGTACCAGCGGCAGTAGAGCAGGACGAGGGCGCCGACGCCGGTGACGATCAGGCCGAGCACCCACTGCAGCAGCCCGAGGTGAAAGGCGAGGTCGACCCCGAGCCCCGGGATCCAGGTGACGGCTTCGTCGACGGAGCCGCCGGCCAGGACCGTGGGGGCGACGCTGACCAGCCAGCCGAAGGCGACAGCGGGGACCCCCGCCGCCACCCAGAACGCCCGCTGTCCGAGCAGTCGGGTGAGAACGGGAGCGGCGATCGCGACCAGGAGATGAGCCGCGACGAGTCCCAGCAGCACCGACCACCTCCTACGTCACCTATCCCGGTCGGGGGTGGGGGCAGCCGGCCGTCCTCGGACGGTGTCAGCGATGCCCGGGTCCAGCAGCCCCGATTTGGTTCACGTGCCCAACCCTATCGGGTGGCACCACCCCCCACCGAACCGGCGCCCGGGCGCGGACCGTGGCCACCGGAACTGCTCCCGCCCGACGGCTGGCGATACCCGGCCGTCGGGGTTAGCGTGGCCGGATGACGGACGCGATCACTCCCGGCCAGTTCCGGGACTCGGCCGGGGTGTCGGACTGGCAACCGCGCGACGACGGTGCGCACGCCCTGTTCCAGACGGGGTCGTTCGCCACCGGCGTGGCCCTGGTGGTCGAGATCGGCAGGCTGGCGGACGCCGCCGACCACCACCCCGATGTCGGCCTCACCTACCCCGCCGTGGCGGTGCGGGTCTACAGCCACGACGTCGGCGGCCTCAGCGAACGGGACGTCGCGCTGGCCAGGGCGATCTCGGCCGTCGCCGGGGAGCTCGGCCTGCGGGCCGCCCGGGCGTAGCCGCCGTGGCCCGTGAGAAGGTTGGACGCGTGACGCCCACCGCCGCCCTGGCCGACGCCGGCATCGAGTTCGTCGTGCACACCCATCCGCCGATCCGGACCGAGGCGGACCTCCACCTCACCGGGCTCGACCCCAGGGTGTCGGTCAAGACGCTGGCCTTCGAGGTTCCGGACGGCAGTGTCGTGCTGGTCGGGATGCCCGGCCTGTGGCGGGCGAGGTACGGGGCCATCGCGCAGGCCGTCGGGGTGTCCCGCTCCCAGCTCCGTCCGGCCGGCCCGGACCGGCTGCGTTCCCTCGGCATGGAGCCCGGCGGGGTCAGCCCGGTCTGCGCCGACCAGGCAGTGATCGTCGTCCTGGACGCCTCGCTGCCGGCCAGCGGCCAGGTGTACTGCGGCGGCGGCACCTCCGAGACCACCCTTCAGCTCGACGCCGACGACATTCTCCGGGTGGCCGCCCGCGGCCTGGTCGCCGCGGTGGCCGAGCCTCAGCCGGCCCGGTAGGTCCACTCCCCCGCGACCATCGTCGCGAAGACCGGCATGGTCCGCAGGCCGCCCGCGGCCGGGTCGCGGTCGACCACGACCAGGTCGGCCGCCCGGCCCTCCGCGACCGTGCCGACGCCGTCGGTCGAGGCTGCCAGGGCGGTCGCCAGGTCGATCGCCTGCTCAGGGTGCCACGGCTCGCGGCCGTCCCTCGACCGGGTGACCGCCGCGTCCAGTGTCACCCAGGGATCCAGCGGCGCGACCGGAGCATCCGACCCCAGCCGCAGTTCAACCCCGGCCCGGTGCAGGTCGGCCAGCACGAACGCCCGGTCGGTGCGCCCCGGCCAGTACCGCTCGGCGACGTCGCGGTCGTCCATCGCATGCTCCGGCTGGACGCTCGCCAGCACGCCGAGCGATGCGAACCGTGCGACATCCTCGCGCCGCAGCAACTGGGCGTGCTCGATCGAGCCGGCCGCCCCGGTGGCCTCGAAGGCGTCCAGCGCCACCTGGTTGGCACGGTCGCCGATCGCATGGACGGCGACCCGGAGGCCGCCGGCGGTGGCCCGCCGGAGCAGGCCGACCAGGTCGGCGTAGGGCACCGAGACCACGCCGTGCGGATGGTCGCCCGGGCCGAGGCCGGGGTACGGCTCCACGCACCAGGCTGTCCGGGTGTTGAGCGAGCCGTCGGTGATCACCTTCAGCGGCCCGACCCGCACCCTGCCGCCCGTCCCGGCCACCGGGTCGCCGGTCCGCAGGCCGTCGCCGACGGCGCGGTCCAGGTCCGGCGGGTAGAACCCGGCGTCCACCCGTACCGGCGGCGCGCCCGCGCCCGCCCGGCGCTGCCAGTCCTCGAACGGCCAGCGCATCTCGAGGTCGGTGACCGCCGTGACGCCGCGGGCCGCCGCGGCCTGGAGCGCGTCCCGGATCCAGCCGTCCTCGGTCACCGGGTCGACGTCGTCGAGGGTCGCCATCACGTCGAACGCCGCCTGCTCGCGGACCAGTCCCCCGGCGGCGGGCACGCCGTGCCGGTCCAGCGCGGCGGTGTTGAGCCAGGCGCAGTGCAGGTCTCCGCTCACCAGCACCACCGGACGCCGTCCGGCAGCGGCATCCAGCGCTGCCACGGTCGGCCGATCCGGCCACAGCCCGTCGCGGAAGCCGAACCCGACCACCTCCCCCACCCCCGCCGACAGCGCCGTCCGCACCAGGCCGGCGACCTCGGCGGCGGAGCCGGCCGCCGACAGGTCGAGCCGCCGGCTCGCCTTGGCCCACTGCAGCAGGTGGACGTGCCGGTCGGCCAGCCCGGGCAGCAGCCAGCGTCCGTCGAGATCCAGCTCGCCGGCGGTGTCGGCGGGCAGGTCGACCCCGATCGCGGCGACGAGGCCGTCCCGCAGCCCGACGTCGACCGGCCCGGCCGGACCGCCGACCAGGCGGACGTTGCGCAGCACGAGCTCAGAGGCCATGGGCGCGCCTGATGTCGGCGGCGAGCACGGGGTTGGCGAACGGGCCGTCCCCCTCCAGGCCGGCCAGCACCCGCTGGACGGTCTCGGCCGGCTTGTTCTGGCTCAGCTTGCGCTTGGCCACGAACCGGTCCACCCGCAGCCGGAAGCCGACCGTGCCGCGCTCCAGCCGCTCGGCGTAGGCGGCCTGCTCGGCCGGGGCGCGCAACGGACGCGGGTGCCCGGCGTGGCGTTCGAAGTGCATCACCAGGTCGTCGAGGGCGTCGAGGTTCTCCTGCGTGGTCAACACCTCGGGGGTGCCGTAGAGGTGGGCGACGGTGAAGTTCCAGGTCGGCACCGCCGGGGCAGGGCCGTACCAGCCCGGCGAGATGTAGCCGTGCGGGCCCTGCACGATCGCCACCACCTCGTGGCGGCCGAGTTCGTGCAGGACCTCGTCCGGCCGTCCGACGTGGCCCAGCAGCACGATCCCCTCGGCGCTCTCGTCCAGCACCACCGGGTAGTGCGACACCACCAGCCCGTTGGCGGGCGTGGCGCTGACCAGGGTTGTCCACGACTCCTGCCGGATCAGTGCCTTCACCTCGGCGGGGTCGGTCAGCGCGAAGCTCGGGTTCTCCCTCATCGTGTTCCTCCGGCCCGGGCCGGCGACCGGCTCCGGGATGGGAGCGTACCGCGCGGCCAGCCGCCGCGCCCGGGCAGGGCGCGGCGGCGGCAAGGAATGGCACCGGTTCGGGGGCGCCGCCGGCCGCGGCTAGGGTCGGAGCGCCATGATCGAGATCTTCACCGGGTTCGCCGTCATCGCGCTCGCCGTGGTGGTGGGCTACGTCACGGCCAGGTCGGGCCTGCTCGGCCAGGGTGCGGTGACCGTCCTGGCCCGCCTCACCTTCAACGTGCTGGCTCCGTTCCTGCTGTTCTCCGTCCTGGCGACGGCGGACGTCGGCGCGCTCTTCTCCTCGCTGCTGCCGGTGTCGGCGATCGCGGCGCTCACCGTGATGGCGGGCTACGCCGTGATCGCGCGGCTCGCCTGGCGGCGGGACGCCGGGCGCACGGTGATCGGCGCACTCGGCTCCGGCTATGTCAACGCCAACAACATCGGCATCCCGATCGCGGTCTACATGCTCGGGGACGCCGCGTACTCCGCACCGATCGTCCTGCTCCAGCTGCTGGTGTTCGCTCCGGTGGCGCTGGCCACCCTGGACGGGCGCGTCAACGGCCGGGTGTCGGTGCGCGGCATCCTCCGCTCGACCCTGGCCAACCCGATCATCGTGTCGTCGCTCGCGGGGCTGCTCGTGGCGCTGTCCGGGCTCCGGCTCCCACCCCTCGTCCTGGTCCCGATCGAGACCATCGGGCACGCCGCCGTCCCGGTGATGCTGATCTCCTTCGGGATGTCGCTGGCCGGCCAGCGCGTCCTCGAGCCCGGCAGCGGCCGGCGCGATGTCGTGCTGGCGTCCCTGCTGAAGCTGTTCGCCATGCCCGCCACCGCGTACCTGGTCGGCCGGTTCGGCTTCGGCCTCGACCCGCACTCGCTCTACGTGGTGACCATCCTCGGCGCTCTCCCCAGCGCCCAGAACGTCTTCCTCTACGCCCAGCGCTACCGGGTCGCCGAGACGGTCGCCCGCGACACCGTCTTCCTCACCACGCTGGGCTCGCTGCCGGTGCTGTTCGCGACCGCTCTCCTGCTCGGCTGAGGCCGGTCGCTTCCGGCCAGCGGAATTAGGACAGCCCGACGTTTGCTAAACCGGCTAAGGTGGCCCTCACCCGACCGAGGGAGCCTGATGAGCAGCACTGCGGAAGCCCCCGCGTTCAGCCTGACCCGCCAGCCACTCGAGGTCCGCCGGCGCCGGGTGAGGGTGGCCCGGATCGAGCGGATCACGCCTGCCTACCGCAGGGTGGAGTTCGCCGGGGACGACCTGGCAGGGTTCGACTCCCCCGGTGCCGACGACCACGTACGGATCTTCTTCCCGCCGCCCGGCGAGCCGCTGCCCCCGGCTCCCGACGACGGGCTCCCCGCCGGGCTGGCGAGCCGGGAGTACACGCCGGTGGAGTGGGACGGCGCCGGCCGGCTGACCGTGGACTTCGTGCTGCACGGCGAGGGCGTGGCCACGGACTGGGCAGCATCGGCCGGGGTGGGCGACGAGGTCTTCCTCGGCGGTCCGCGGGGCTCGCTGGTGATGACCGGCTCCCCCGCGTGGTGGCTGCTGGCCGGCGACCTGAGCGCTCTCCCTGCGATCCGCCGGCACCTCCGGGCGGTCCCGCCGGGCACCCCGGTCGACGTGGTCCTGCTCAGTGACGACCCGGCCGATGAGCAGGAGGCCTCCAGCCCCGGCGACCTGGGCCTGGCCTGGGTGCACCCGGCGGCCGGCGCCCCGGTCGGCGATGTCACCCCGCTGCTGGAGGCACTGGCCGGGCTGCCGCGCCGCGACGGCGACGGGTTCGCGTTCGTCGCCGCCGAGCAGACGCTGGTGGCGCCCGCCCGCGAACTCCTCGCCGCCCGCGGGATCGACCTCCAGCGCGCGGTGGTCAAGGGCTACTGGAAGCGGGGCGAGGCCGAGTACCACGCGCCGCGCCCGACGGCCTGACCGGAGCCGCCACGGATCCTCAGGCGAGCCCGGCGATCTCGATCTTCCCCATCTCGAGCATCGCCTCCATGACGCGTTGCGACTTCT
>JAVHXR010000125.1:1441-7525 GCA_031119515.1 Propionicimonas sp. | reverse complement strand
GATGCCTCCGGCCAGGTCGCCCAGCGCGAGCCGGAGGTGGCGCCGTCCGACGTCCACCCCGACCACCTGCCCGGACGGCATCGCCAGGCTCACCCGCGGGCGGCGCGACTCCGAAAGGACGACCCTGCCGGCCTGCCGCAGGTCATGGACGATCGAACTGACCGAGCCGGCCGAGAGGCCGGTGCGGCGGGCGATGTCGGCCTGGGAGAGGTTGGAGTCGACCCGCAGGGCGGCAACGACCGCCTCGACGTTGCGCTGCCGGAGGGCGCGCTGGGAACCCGCGCCGACGCCGTCCGGAACGCCCATCACACCCCCTGCCCGCTGTGGTCGAGCACATCGTAGGGCAGGCGGGGCGGCGCGGCTGCCGTCAGCGCGGAGAGCATGCCGCCGCGAGCGACCCGGCGCCGGCGCCCGTGCGCGGACGGCCCGGTCAGCGCTCCCCCGGCTCCCGGACCGGCGCAGGCGCGTCCGGCAGCTCCACCCACTCCGACTCGCACCCCGGGCACCGCAGCACCGGCGCCCCGTCGAGGATCCGGCCGGTCCGGACGGTGCCGCAGGCATCGCGGCACGGATGGGCGACGAGCTGACGAATCATGCCCACCATGATGGCGGTCCGACGCGCCCGGGCGACACTCCGCGGTCAGCACACCGCGTCGAGCGCGGCTGCGAGATCCGCGATCAGGTCCGCCGCATCCTCGAGGCCGACCGAGAGCCGCAGGTGCCCGTAGCGCCGGAAGGCCTCCGGATAGTGTTCCGAACCGCCCCGGCCCGCCGGACCGACATGGACGATCAGCGACTCGTCGTGGCCCAGCGACACCGCCGAGGTGATCAGACGGAGCTCGGCCACGAACGCGTTCTGCAGCGCGGAGTCGCCGTCCAGGGCGAACGCCAGCATCCCGCCGTACCCGCGGCCGGCGAACTGGCGGGTGGCGAGGTCGTGCTGCCCGTGGTCGGCGAGGCCCGGGTATGCCACGAAGGCGATCCGCGGATCGGCCCGGAGGAAGGCGGCCACCAGCTCGGCGTTGGCCTGGTGCTGCCGCAGCCGCAGCGGCAGGGTGACCGAGCCGCGCAGGATCAGCCACGCGTTGAACGGCGAGATCACCCCGCCGATGTCCACCAGGGAGTCGGAGCGGACCCGGTCGACCAGGTCGGCTGCCCCGATCACCGCCCCGCCCATGGCATCGCCATGGCCGTTGATGTACTTGGTCAGCGAGTGGACCACCAGGTCGGCGCCGTCGGCGAGCGGCCGGTACAGCGGAGGCGGGGTGAAGGTGTTGTCGATGGTGAGCAGGGCGCCGTGCCCGTGCGCGATCCGGGCGAGGCCGGCCACGTCGGCGACCTTGGTGGTCGGGTTCGCGATCGTCTCGGCGTGGACCAGCCTGGTGGTGGGGCGGATCGCCGCCCGGACCGCCTCGAGGTCGGCGATGTCGACGAAGGTCGCCTCGATGTCGTAGCGCTCCGGCAGCAGCTCGGTGAACAGCCGCCAGACGGCCTCGTAGGTGACGTCGGAGACCACGACATGGTCGCCGTTGCGAAGCCGTGAGAAGAACACCGCGTGGAGCGCCGCGACCCCGCTGGCGAACGTGATCGCCGCGGTGCCGCCCTCGAGCGCGGCGAGCTTGGTCTCCAGCGCCAGCTGGTTCGCGCCCGAGGTCCGGGTGTAGACCAGCCCGCCGGGGTTCGACCAGTCCATCTCGGACGGGTCCGGGTCCAGCAGGTAGGAGTTGGCCATCACCAGCGGACGCCGGAGTGCGCCGGTGCCGGGGTCAGGGGCGTTCCCGCCGTGGACGGCCCACGTCCAGTCCCCGACAGTGTCGGGATCGTGCTTGTCCGGCCGCTTCGTCATCGGCGTCCTTCCGCCCCGGGACGCCGTCGTGACGCACCTGCGACGCGACGCCGGCCGACTGCCGGCCCGCGGCTTCGACGCCGGTCTAGCACACCGGAGGCCGGCCCCGGCGCCACGCCGCTCCGGCTGGACGCCGCCGGACCGGCGGCGCCGGGCCTCACGCCTCGGGGATGACCCGGTCGAAGATCTCCTCCCGCGGCGCGTCGGGGTCGGGACCGCTGCGCACGCCGGTGTCGAGGTTGTCGATCCGGCTCAGGTCGTCGGCGGACAGCTCGAACCCGAACACGTCGAAGTTCTCGGCGATCCGGGCGGGGTTGGTCGACTTCGGGATCGCCGAGCGTCCCTGCTGCAGGTGCCAGCGGAGCATCACCTGGGCTGGGGTCCGACCGTGGGCAGCCGCGATCGCCGCCAGGGTCGGATCCTGCATCACGTTGCGGCGCCGGTCGCCCCACCCGGGGTAGAAGGTGATCCCCCCGATCGGGGACCAGGCCTGGGTGAGGATGCCGTGCGCGGCGTCGCTGGACCGCACCTCTGGCTGGGTGAAGTACGGGTGGAGCTCGACCTGGTTGAGGGCGGGGACGACCTGCACCTCGGCGAGCAGCCGCTCCAGGTGGTGCGGCATGAAGTTGCTGACGCCGATCGCGCGCACCTTCCCGTCGGCGAGCAGTGACTCCAGCGCCCGGTAGGCCGCGATCGTGCGCTCGAACCGGGACGGGGCGGGCTGGTGCAGGATGAGCAGGTCGAGCCGGTCGACGCCGAGCTTGCCGACGGCCTTGTCGAAGGCGTGCAGCGTCTCGTCGCGGCCGTAGTCCGACACCCACACCTTGGTCTCGATGAAGACCTCGTCACGGTCGAGCCCGGAGCGGCGGATCCCCTCCCCCACCTCGCGTTCGTTGCCGTAGGCGGCAGCGGTGTCGATGTGCCGGTAGCCGGTGGCGAGCGCCGCCGCCACCGCCGCCGCGGTCTCGGCGGGCGGGCTCTGGAACACCCCGAGGCCGAGCGCGGGCATGGTGACGGCATTGTTGAGGGTCAGATCGAACATGCCATCGATGCTAGGAGCGCTGGCCGGGGGCAGGGAGTCACCGCCAGTACCTCCCTGGCCGAGGGCCGGCGCGATTCACTCCTGGTGCAGGGCGGCGATGACGTCCAGCCTGGCCGCCTGCCGGGAGGGTCCGACGGCGGCGAGCATGCCGAACCCGAGCCCGACCACCACGGTGACGGCGAGCCCCTGCCACGGGAAGGCGTACGGCATCTGCCACCCGACGCCGGCCATCGCGGTGACCAGCGCATAGCCCAGCCAGAGCCCGGCAACCAGGCCGAGCAGCGTCCCGATCACGCTCAACAGCAGCGACTCTGCGGTCACCATCCGGCGGATCTGCCGCCGGGTGGAACCGATCGCCCGCAGCATGCCGATCTCTCGACGCCGGGACAGCACGCTGATCGCCAACGTGTTCATCAGCGCCAGCAGCGAAGGCAGCGCGAGGGCAGCGATCAGCACGTAGAAGATCACAAGGGTGCTGTCGAACGTCGCTGTCTGCTCGGCCTTCCAGGCCGCCGACTCGTACAGCCGGAAGGCGGGATAGTCGCTGACCAGGCGTTGCAGGCGGTCGCCCACCGTGGCGGGGTCGGCGCCAAGGTCGCGGTTGGCCATCACCATCAGGTCGGCGGTGGTGTTGAAGTCGCGCTCCAGGTTGGCCATCGAGGTGTAGAGGGTGGACAGCTTGGCGTTCAGGTAGTCGTTGCCGATCCCTGCCAGGTAGTAGGTGCGCTGCCCGTTGGGGGTCGCGATCTCGATCGACTGGCCCACCACCAGCCCGTGCTGGGCGGCGTAGATGCCGTTGGCGATCACCCACCGTCCGCCCCGCAACTGGGCTACCGCCTGGTCGGAGGAGCCCTGGTTCCAGTCGAAACTGGCGACGTCGAGGTAGCGTTCCGGGTCGATCCCGAGCACCTGCACCTCGCTGCCAGCGACCTTCCCCTGGGAGACCCGGATCGAGGAGACCGCCCGGATCCCCGGCACCTGGCCGACCTCCTCGACGAGCCGCGGGCCGGCGGCGACGTTGCCCTGGCCGAGCACGATCGACTGCGGGATGAGCATGTAGTCGGCGGACATCGAGCGGTCCAGGTAGCGGTAGAAGCCGGCGAAGATCGACGCGATCACAGTGATCATCGCGACGATCGCGGCCAGGCCGAGCATCACCGCGGAGACGGTGACGGCGCTGCGTCCGGGGTTGCGCTGCAGGTTGCTGCGTGCGATCGCCCCCTCCCGGGGGAACAGCCACTCGAGGGGGTGCCCGACCGCGTTCGTCACCGGGATCACGATCGCGGGGGTCACCAGTGCGATGCCCACCAGGAAGACCACGGCTCCCAGCCCGACCAGGCCGGGGCTGCCGGCGGTGAGCCCGAACACCGACGCCACGATCAGCCCGAGCCCGACCCAGGCGCGCGCCCCTGCCTTGCGCTGGTACACCTCGCCGACCTGCGGTCGCATCGCTTCCAGCGGGGTGATCCGGCCGGCCGAGTAGGCGGGCACGAGCGCGGCGCCCAGGGTCACCCCGACCCCCAGGAGGATGGACGTGGCCCAGACCGCCGGGGTGAACAGCGGGCCGCCCGCGAGGTCGAGGTGGACCACCCGGCGCGCCACGCTGCCGAGGGCGAGGAACGCGGCCGCGGCCAGCCCCCACCCTGCCAGCAGGCCGAGCGCGGTGCCGAGCAGTCCCTGCAGCAGCGCCTCGATGCAGAACATCCCGATGACCGTGCGGCCGCGGGTGCCGACCGCGCGCAGCATGCCGATGTCGCGACGCCGCTCGGCGACCACCGTCCGGAAGCTGTTGAGGATGATGAACCCCGCCGTGGCGAGCGCGAACAGCCCGAACATGAAGAACGCGTAGTTGGCCACCTGCATCGAGGCGATCAGCCCGGTCTGGCTCGACAGGCCACCCACCTGGAAGTCCGGCCCGAGCGCGGCGGCGACCGCGCCCTCGACCTGAACCCGGTCCACCCCGGGGGAGAAGGCCGCCTGCAGCACCGTGACCCGGCTGCCGAGGGAGAACACCTGCTGGGCCGTGGACAAGGGGACGAAGGCCTGTGCCTCCCCCGGCACGCTCGGGGTCGACAGCAGACCGACAACCCGGAACCGCGCACTGCCCAGCGCCGACGGGACGACGACCTCGTCGCCGACGCCGACCTGAAGCCGGGCCGCCAGGTCGCTCGGGAGCACCGCGGCGAACCGGTCGCTGCCGGTGAGCGCCCGGCCGGAGGCCAGCGGGAGATCCCGCACCCCCGCCGCCCGCGCCGGCTCGACACCGATCAGCGTGAGCTGGGTGACATCGTCCGGTCCGGGTTCTGCCGAGGGCGGCAGGGTGGCTGTGCGCTGCACCTCCGGACTGACCGCCGCGACCCCTGGCACGGCCGCGAGCCGGTCGGCCACCGCCATCGGGAAGGACTGGTTGTAGGCATCGGTGACGGTCAGGTCGATCTGGCCGGCGGAGGACAGCAGGCTCCGGGTGAAGGCGGCCTCCAGGGTCGGGGTGATGCCGTTCAGCCCGAAGGTGAGCATCACGCCGAGTGCCACGGCGAGGGTCGTCAGCACCGAACGCGGTCCGCGTCCGACCAGGTACCGCCATGCCAGGGTGGCCGGCAGCCTCACAGCAGTCCCGACCTCTCCAGGGCGGCGCGGGGCGCCTCGCGACTGCCGTCCAGCGCCAGGTCGTCGATCATCAGCCCGTCCTTCATCAGCACGAGTCGGCCGGCGTAGGAGGCGATCCGCGGGTCGTGGGTGACCATCAGGACGGTCCGCCCCCAGTCGGCGCTCACCCTGCGCAACAGTTCGGCGACCTCGGTCGCCGAGCGGGAGTCGAGGTTGCCGGTGGGTTCGTCGGCCAGCACCAGGGCAGGGTCGGTCGACAGCGCGCGGGCGATCGCCACCCGCTGCTGCTGGCCGCCCGACAGCTGGTCGGGACGGGCTCCGGCCCGATCGGCGAGGCCGACCTTCCCCAGCCAGTCCGCTGCGGTCGCGTTGGCGTCCCGGACGCCGTCCAGCCGCAGCGGGAGGGAGGCGTTCTCCAGCGCGCCCAGCACCGGGATGAGGTTGAAGAACTGGAAGACGAAGCCGATCCGGCGGCGCCGCAGTTCGGTCAGCCGGTCGTCCCCGAGCGCGGTCAGGGAATGACCGTCGATCGACACCTCGCCCGAGGTGGGGGTGTCCAGGCCGCCGAGCAGGTTGAGCAGGGTCGACT
>JAVHXR010000125.1:0-1431 GCA_031119515.1 Propionicimonas sp. | reverse complement strand
CCCATCACCGCCACGAACTCGCCGGGGGCGACGGTGAGGTCCACCCCACCGAGCGCCACGACCCTGGCGGCACCGGTGCCGTAGACGCGGGTCAGCCCGCGGGTCTCGACGATCGGCGGCGCCTGGATGGCGGTGGTCACGATGCCACCTCCACCACCTGGCCGTCGCTGAGCGTCGCGGCTCCCGTGGTGGCCACCCGCTCGCCGACGCCCACGCCGTCCAGCACCTGGGCCCTGGTGTCGGTCTCCGCACCGATCGCGACTGCCACCTTGTGGGCAGTGCCGGCGTCGTCGACGGTGAACACGTACCGCTGCGAGCCCTCGGTGAGGACTGCCTCGATCGGCACGGTGACCGCGTCCGGGATCGCCTCGGTCTCCAGGTCGGCCGACCCGCTCATCCCCAGGAACACCCTGGCGTCACCGGGCTCGAACGAGATCCGGACCGGGAAGGCGATGCCACCGGTGGCGGTACTCACCGGTGTGGAGCGAACCGACGCGACGGTGCCGTCGAACGGGCTGCCGGCGTAGGAGTCGAGCGTGATGCTCGCCGGTCGGGCCGTCTGGACGGCGGCGATGTCGCTCTCGTCGACCGCCGCCACGAACTCGAGGTCGGTCCCGTCCACCACCCACAGCAGCGCCGCGGCGGGGCTGACGCCCATCCCGGCCTCGGTGGTGGACGGCAGCTCGACGGTGCCGGCGATCGGCGCGGTCAGGGTGCGCGCGGCGAGGTTGGTACGCGCCTGCCGGAGCGCCTGCTCGGCCGCGGCGACGCCCTGCTGCGCGGCGGAGACCGCCTCGCGGGCGGCCCGCTTCTCGAGGTTGATCGAGTACTTGTCGTCGACGAGGGCCTGCTGGGCGCGTGCGGCGGTGAGCGACGCCTTCGCCTGGGCGAGCGCGGCCTCCGCCTGCGTGGCCGCGGCTTCCAGCGGCGCAGCGTCCAGCTCGGCGAGGACGTCGCCCTTCGCGACGGCCTCGCCGTCCTCGGTCGCCAGGCGGGCCAGGGTGCCGGCGACGGCGGGGAAGACGCCGGCACTGCGCGCGGCGTCCACCGTCCCCGAGGCGCTGACCGTCACCGACAGCGGTTCCTCCACCACCTCGGCGACCCCGACCGATGTCCGGCTGTTCGCCGCGGAGTAGGCGAAACCACCGCCTCCGGCGAGGGCCAGGGCGAGCACGACCCCTCCGGTGATCAGCGTGGCGCGCTTCATGACATGAGCTCCCTTGTTGCGTTGTAGAGCGGCTTGACGACGTCGACCAACCGCTGGTCGATGACGAGTTCGATGGCGCCGTCCGGCATCCCGAGGACGCGTTCCTGGGCCTGCTTCAGCCCGGCCCCGCCGGCGACCAGCACGGCGGCGAAGCTGTCGGCGTCGGGCTCGGCGATGGCGCGCAACCACAGCCGGTCGGCGCCCTCGTACCACAGGGTCAGCAC
>JAVHXR010000124.1 GCA_031119515.1 Propionicimonas sp. | reverse complement strand
TCGAAGCGTGAGACTGTGGGCTCCTGGAAGGATCGGTCTCGCATGGCGCGCAGATAGCATGATCGCCACCCATGCGGCAGTTGCGGGCATCCGCGGTCGCGCAATCCGGTTCCCACAGGCGGTTCGAGGGGAATGTTCCCTCGCCTCAGCCATCCTGAACCGGTTCGTGCACAGCGCCCGCGCGTGGGCGCTGTGCGCCGCGCCCGGCGCGGCATGTTCGGATCCTTGGGTGTCTGGCTTCGGATTGCGGGGGCGAGGGCAGCGCACGCGATCGTGCAGCGGCAGCAAAGCAAGGCCCTAGGTGATCGGCGCGCGTCCCTTAGGCGGAGCGACTGGCCCGCATGGGCCAACGGCAGGGTCCCCCGTGCGGACTTCGACGGGCACAACTGTCCGCAAGACCGCTAACCTGAGCAACGGGTCCGGAGGGAGCGAAAGTGGTTGCGTCGTACGACCAAGGCAAAGCGGCGCTTGAGGAGCTCATCGGCTGGGCAGAAGCCAATGACTACCTCAACAAGCGCAACGAGGCGACCACGCGTCTCCATCTCATCGATTCCATGCTCAGGGAGGTTTTGACCTGGCCCAAGGAGTTCATCCAGGCAGAGGAGCCTGCTGGCACGGGGCGGGTCGACTATGCCTTGGGCAGGCCAGCAACGCAGCTGATCATCGAGGCGAAACGTGAAGGAGAGTACTTCGAGCTACCTCCGGGCACTCAGACGGGAGTGCATAGCATCTCCAGCATCACCGACGGAAATGCCTCAAAGGCGCTTCGGAGCGCCATGATTCAGGTGGCAGAGTACGCTGCCAGCAATGGCGTGCCGCTGGCTGGAGTGACGAACGGTCACCAGCTTGTCCTTTTCATCGCCGTTCGAACGGATGGGACACCGCCGCTGAGGGGGTCAGCCCTGGTATTTCCGACTCTTAGTGACATGCTTTCCGACTTTCGGTTGCTCTGGGACCACGCATCTCCTGCGGGTGTGGATCAGCGCGCTCTATTCACCAAGCTGAGGGGTGTCGTCGCAAGAGCGCCGGAGCCGCTCTCGGCCCACCTTACCGACTACCCCGGTGTAAAGAGACGCAACGACCTACAGATGGATTTGGAGATCCTAGGCGAGCTTTTTCTGATCGATGTCGCGCGACTGCACGAGTTGAGAACTGAGTTCTTGGTCGACTGCTACGCATCCAGCGGTGCGCTTTCCCAATACGCTGAGGTAAGCAAGCAAATTCTCCAGACTCGGTACGCGCTTCTATCTGAACAGCCGGGAATCGAGGCTACGCCCGTTCAGGGCAAGAAGGGGCTGCGCACCGAGTTGACCCAGGACATGCTCGCTGCAGCGGCATCCCATCGGCCCATCATCCTGCTAGGCGATGTGGGCGTAGGCAAGACCACGTTTATCCAGCGCCTTGTCCATGTGGACGCCTCGGAGTTGTTTGAGAACGCCATCACGATGTATATCGACTTTGGATCATCCACGACGCTCGGTGACCTGCGTGAGTTCATCTTGCGGGAGTCCGGCCGCCAGCTTCTTGACCAGTACAATATCGATATAGAAGAGAGTGCATTCGTCGAGGCGACGTACCATGGCGACTTGAATAGGTTCGACAAGAGCGTCGCCGGAATGCTGAAGCAGCTCGATCCCACCGCCTATCTAAAGCGTAGGATCGAGTTCCTGGAACAACGCATAAGCGAGCGTTCTGAGCATCTCCGCAGTAGTCTGACGCATCTTCGCTCCACCCAACGACGGCAGATCGTCATCTTCCTAGACAACATTGATCAACGTAGCGCCACCGATCAGGACCAGGTCTTTCTGATCGCAAACGAGATCGCGTCCAGCTGGCCGGCGACGGTTTTCGTCACGCTGCGGCCAGAGACCTTCCACGCTTCGAGCCACAGCGGGGCTCTCTCGGGCTACCAGGCGAGGGTGTTCACAATCTCGCCTCCGCGGACCGAGGCCATGCTGCAGAAACGTTTTGATTTCGTGCTCAAGAGACTTCGTGAGTCTGGCGAGATGGGGTCCCTACCGGTGGGCGTCACGCTGGGCAGTTCCAGCCTTGAGGCGTTCCTGAAGATGCTCGCGGAGAACTGCAGGGACAATCGGGAACTCATCGCTCTCATCGACAATATGGCTGGCGGCAATATGCGGCTTGCTCTGGACTTTGTTACGCAGTTTATTGGCAGCGGCCACGTCGACAGCCGCAAGATTCTAGAGATCTTCGAGCAATCGGGTCACTACAAGATCCCGATCCACGAGTTCCTCCGCGCGCTGCTGTATGGCGACGGGGTCCACTACAATCCTGAGTCCTCTCCGATCGCGAACCTTCTACGAATCTCGCAACCGGATGGCCGTGAGCACTTCCTTCTGCCGCTACTCCTTGCAGAGATCCAGAGCCAAGGTGACAAGCTTGCTAAGGAAGGTTATGTCGGAGCTGACGCTGTCTACGCGTTCGCCCAGAACCTTGGCTTCAACGAGCAGCAAATCGCGGCTGCGCTCGAGCATGCCGCCGCAAAGAGACTTGTGCACCGGGCACCTCGAATCGTCGATGCCCGCAGTCACATCCATTACCGAATCACCACGGTCGGCGCCTACACAACTCGCCTTCTCATGCGTCTCTTCGCCTATGCTGACGCGATGGTGGTGGACACACCCGTAGTTGATCCTCGATATCGAAGTGTCATCTCCGACGCGTTTTCGTTGAACGATCGACTTGCTCGTGCCGAGTATTTCCGGACATACCTCGACAAACAGTGGGAGAATGTTGGGGCAGAAGGTGCGGCATGGGATTGGAACGTTGTCAGCGAGGCGCTCGGCAAGGACATCCGCGAGATCGGTCGAAGAACTGACCCTGACACATGGAATTACCTGTAGGGGTTCTCAAGCGAGGAGCCCCGCCGTTCGGGCCGACTCACACTCTCGCCGAGCGGATGCGGTGGAACATGGATGAGGCCCGCCCGAGCGCAGGCCCGCTTGCAGCAGTTGCGCTGAGAGCGGGGTTCGGCGAGAGGGCCCACTTTGAAGGCACCCGCCAGCGGCTGCGGGCTTCGCGCGGGCGCCCTGAGCGGCCACGGGCAGCTGTCGGGTCCCGCGTGGGAACGTCCTGGGGGTGCTCCGGTCGATTGGCGTCATGCATCGACGGGGCGCTCATCGGCAGTCCCAGATGCCCGCAACTCGGCACGATCGCCGACTCGGTTAGCGCTCTGCGCGCGGGCGAGGCGCACGATCCCAAACAGCACAAGCCTCGGTGACCGCAGCCTCGGTATAGTCGCCGCATTGACCGGCCAGTGGAGACTGGGAGGCTTAGTGACCGGCCACAGGACGGGGCCTCGCCGATCCTCACGGGGAATACTCGGTGCACTCCTCGTAGTGGGCGCGCTGGCAGGCGTTGGCGTCGCCTCCCTCCTGCGAGCCGACAGGCCGGCTCCCGCCGCCAGCGTCGACGGCGCGGCGCCCCATACTCCGAACAGCGCACCACAACCACGGCACCCCGGTTGGCTCGCGATTCTGGCCGTGCTGCTGACCGTCACCATCCCCATGGGCACCTGGTGGGTGTACCAGCAGGTCGAGACCGTCCAACCATCCCCGACCATGCCGGGCTCCGGTGAGGCGCTCCTCACAGTCGATCGGCCGCACCTGGATGTCTTCATGCGGGTCCGCGTGACTGACGGGGAGCTCGATTTCTCGTACATCGAGTTCAGTGGCGTCAATGCCGGAGAGACCGTCCGGGTTGCGTTCACCTTGTCAGGCACGGCGCGACTCTCGCGGATCTACGCGGTCGGCGAGCCCCGAGATCTCGACAGGAGCGGCTGTCCGCCCTCGATCGTGCAGACCGCGGATAACGTGCAAGTGACGTGCACGGAGCGGTCGCTCCAGGGTGGGCACACCCCGTGGGACCCCAGGACCGGTGAGCTGGCGGATGTGGTCATCCTCAAGTTCACCGCGGACCGAGACTCGCCGTGGATCTGGACCCGGATCAGCACCGACGCAACGTTCTCGACGCAGTCGGGTGACACGTCCTACTTCCGACTGCCGACGCTCGGCTCGACCTACTTCCCCGAAGATGCGCGCGAGGTCGACGTAGGCATCGGCGAGGACCGGCCGTACTACGTCCCCAGCCCGCTGGGACTCGTGTTGGAGTACACGTCGCTCAGCCTCGGCGCCAGGCTGGACAGCGTGTCTGACGCCCCTGTGTCGACACACCCGCTCACCTGGACGAGGTCGGACACTGGGAGCATCACACCTTCCGGCATCATCACAGACAGCGCGAAGACCCCCGCACAAGAGAGGGGTGTGTTCTGGCTGGCCGCCCTCGTAGGTGTCATTGCGGGCCTGATCCCACTTGCCGTCAAAGCCTGGGGCCTCGCATTCCGAGCATGGCGAAGCAATTCTGGATACACGCACATGAACCGACGGGATCACGATGGCGCCGCCACCGAACACGGAGGGGTGAGCCCTACGACTCCTGGCGGCGCGTCGACTCGATAGCGAACGTTCGGCGTCGACGCGCCGCCCCCGGAGAGGCGAGCTCCGCAAAGGGCAGTACCAGACATCCGCAGATCGGCATGAGCGAGCTTCCTCGGCACTCACTGCTCTGGGGGGCTCTGGCAGACTGGGGGAGTGGACGGACTCAACACCAACCTCAACCTCAACGAGGGTGCCCCGCCGCGCGTGATGCCGCGGATCGGGGAATGGGGTCCGCTCGACGTTCCAGCTACCCGCGCCAAGCGCCGGATGCGGTGGTGGATGATCCTGATCCTGCTGGGAGTGCTGGCCGCCGTGGTCGGCTACGGCTACTGGATCTACACGATGGTGCGCTGAGCCGGGCTTACTGGGCGAGCGCGGTCAGGTGGCGCAGCCGGGCGAGCTCCGACTTCAGGAACTCAGGGCCGCCCCGGCGGGCGATGACGATGCTGGCGGTGGTGCGGAACGGCGCCACGGCGATCAGGGTGTCCCTCCAGCCGGCCAGCCAACCTTCCGGGAGCTCATCGCTGCGGAGGTCGTCCAGCGGGCCGAGCGAGGCGATCCCCGCCTCGTCCAGGTCGGGGGCGAGATCGGTCTTGGCCAGCACGCTGCCGGTGTCGCGGTCGACAAGGACCGCCCAGGTCACCCGGAAGACCTCCGGCGACTCCAGCGTGAGGATCTCCTCCGCTCGCTCGGGGTACTCGGTCATGTGGTTGAGGACGTCGACGTCGCCCTGCAGGCCCCATTGCTCCGGGTAGTGCGAGAGCCACATCACCTCGACGCCGGGAATCGAGGTGCAGACGGTGATCAGCGAGTCCGGCTGGATCCCCGCCGGGAGCTCGAGCATGAAGTCGTCGATCGCGTAGCCCTCGTACTTCTCCACGATCTCGACGGCGTTGATGTCCGCCCCCACGGTGCCCATCGCGGTGGCGACCGCGCCGAGCGAGCCGGGGCGGTCAGGGAGCGCCAGTCTCAGCAGGAACACGTGCACAGTCTTGCCGAAGTCTGTTACGGATTGGTCACGATGCGGTGAAACCCGTGGCCCCGGGGCGGTTCGCGGTTCGCCGCGCCAGCCTGGTCGAGCGCGGCCGGGCGCGGGCCGTAGAGTGAGCCACCGGAACCGGCACGGACACCAGGAGCGGATCGTGGCATTGACAGCTGCCGATGTGGGCCGACTCGCAGAGTTGGCACGGATCAGCCTGACCCCCGAGGAGCTGGCGCACCTCGCCCCGCAGCTCGAGGTGATCCTCGAATCGGTCGCACAGGTCGCCCAGGTGGCGACGGCCGACGTCCCGCCGACCTCCCACGCGCTGCCGCTGACGAACGTGTTCCGGGACGATGTCGTGGCCGAGTCGCTCCCGGTGGACGCCGTTCTCGCCGCGGCGCCGGCCGCGCAGGACGACCGGTTCCGCGTCCCCAGGATCCTGGGGGAGGGCGCGTGAACCCGCTGCTCACGCTCACCGCGTCCGAACTCGCCGGAATGCTGGACGCCGGCGAGGTATCGGCCCGCGAGGTCGCCCAGGTCCACCTCGACCGGATCGCGGAGGTGGACGGCGACGTCCAGGCCTTCCTCGCGCTCGACCCCGAGCGCGCCCTGGCCACCGCCGACCGGATCGACGACCAGCGGGGCAACGGCGAGGAGGTCGGCCCGCTGGCAGGCATCCCGCTCGCGGTGAAGGACATCTTCACCTACACCGGCCTGCCCACCACAGCTGGGTCTCGGATCCTCGAAGGCTGGCACCCGCCCTACAACGCGACCATCACCCAGCGGCTGCTGGACGCCGGCCTGGTCATCCTCGGCAAGACGAACCTCGACGAGTTCGCGATGGGCTCCTCGACCGAGAACTCCGGCTACACCACCACCCACAACCCGTGGGACCTGACCCGGATCCCGGGCGGCTCCGGCGGCGGCTCGGCTGCCGCCCTGGCCGCCTTCGAGGCGCCGCTGGCCATCGGCACCGACACCGGCGGCTCGATCCGGCAGCCCGCCTCGGTCACCGGCACGGTCGGGGTCAAGCCCACCTACGGCGCGACCTCGCGCTACGGCGTGGTCGCCATGGCGTCCTCGCTGGACACCCCGGGCCCCTGTGCCCGCACCGTCCTCGACGCCGCCCTGCTGCACCAGGTGATCGCCGGCTGGGACCCGCGCGACTCCACCTCGATCAACGCCCCCGTGCCCGACGTGGTCGGTGCCGCCCGGCGCGCCGAGGTCAAGGGGCTGCGGATCGGCGTCGTGAAGGAGTTCGGCGGCGAGGGCTACCAGCCGGGGGTCGAACGACGGTTCCAGGAGGCGCTGGGCGTCCTCGAAGGGCTGGGTGCCGAGATCGTCGAGGTCTCCTGCCCGCACTTCGACTACGCGCTCGCCACCTACTACCTGATCATGCCGGCCGAGGTGTCCAGCAACCTGGCGCGGTTCGACGCGATGCGCTACGGCCTGCGGGTGGGTGACGACGGCACCCGCAGCGCCGAGGAGGTGATGAACCTCACCCGCGGCCAGGGCTTCGGCGAGGAGGTGAAGCGCAGGATCATCCTCGGCACCTACGCGCTCAGCTCCGGCTACTACGACGCCTACTACGGGTCGGCCCAGAAGGTCCGCACCCTCATCCTGCGCGACTTCGAAGCGGCCTTCGAGCGGGTGGACGTGCTGGTGTCGCCGTCCACGCCGACGACGGCGTTCCCGATCGGCGAGCGGGTCGACGATCCGCTGGCGATGTACAAGGCCGACCTGTGCACCATCCCGTCCAACCTCGCTGGCAACGCGGCAGCGTCCTTCCCGTGCGGGCTCAGTCCCGACGACGGACTGCCGGTCGGGTTCCAGGTGATGGCGCCACCGCTTGCCGACGACCGGGTCTACCTGGTCGGGGCGGCGCTCGAGGCCGAACTGGGACGGCGCTGGGGCGGGCTGCTGCTCGACCAGCTCGCGGCGAAGGAGGCGCTGGCATGAGCGAGCCGTTGCTCGATCTCGACGAGGCACTGGCGGCGTTCGATCCGGTGCTGGGGCTAGAGGTCCACGTCGAGCTCAACACCGCGACGAAGATGTTCTGCGGCTGCTCGACCGCCTTCGGCGGCGC
>JAVHXR010000123.1 GCA_031119515.1 Propionicimonas sp. | reverse complement strand
CCGGCGAACCGGCCGACCGCGCCGGCCAGGGCGGCGCCGGCCAGGGTCAGGCCGAGCGGCACCAGGGTGAGCGTCGCACCGCCGATCCGGGCACCACCGCCGTGCCCGAGCAACCACAGCTGCGAGCAGAAGACGAGGACGTCGGGAAGCGGGATCGCGATCGCGGTGAACCAGGCCACGCCGACCACCCCGACCAGCAGCAGCCAACCCACCACCGCCGCCAGTGCCCCGCCGGCCGCAGCGGCGAGCGGCCAGGGCAGCAGTGGCAGCGCGTCGAGCCGCATCGTCCGCTCCGAGGCGGACGGCGGCGAGGTGACCCGCAACTGCAGGGTCTCGGGGGTCGGGCGCGCGGTCCTTGGCATCGTGTCCTCCATGCTGACCCAGCCGACAGCCACGGCGGTGGCGTGACACGCAGGCCCGGCCAATCTCTCCCTGGGCAGCCGGCCGGATGCGGTCGCCCGCCGGGGACGGTCCGGTGCGGGTGGCGGTCCCGGGCGCCCGGAGCGAACCGTCCGGACTTCGGACGGTGGCTAGACTAGCTCGGACAGTCTCCCTCGCCAGCAAGGACAAGAAGTGACCGACAGCGGACCTGTGCGCCCACGCCGGGCGATGGACCCGCTGCCCCCGGAGGTCGAGGAGGACGCCGCCGGAGGACGATTCGGCTCCCGGGCGCTGGCCAACGACCCCTACCGTGGCCAGGACGCCGAGACCCAGGTGCTGAGGCGTGCAATCCTGCCGGACAGCCCTGACAGCGCCGGCAGCCCGTCCAGCCCCGCCACCCCGCCCGGCCGCGGTACCAGGGCCTGGTCACCGACGCCGGTGCCGCCCCCCGCCGCCCCGCCGCGTCCGGTGCTCCCGGCGCCGACGGCCTCGCTCCAGGCCTCGGCCGGCCGCAGGTTCTCCGCGAGCGCGTCGCCGTCGGAGTTCGCCAGCGCGGCGCCCCGGCGCTCGGCCACCAGCGTCAGCAGCCCGCCGTCGGCCGACTTCGACCTGCCCACCCGCTACCCGCCTGCCTCCCGGCCGGTCGAGTTCGAGCCCGCCACCCCGCCCCCGACGCAGCCGCCCCAGCCGCCCCAGGCCGAGGCTGCTCCCGCCTCCGACGGGCCGGCCCCTGCCAAGCGCGGGCGCGGGCGCGCGATCGGGGTCCTCGCGATCGTTGTCGCGATCGGAGCCGGAGTAGCCGGGGCGGTCTGGTGGATCACCCCGCGCGACACCACTCCGACCACACCGAGCACCCCCACCCCGTCGACCAGCCTGGAGCCGTTGCTCACCTCCGCCGACCTGGCGAGCCTGGGCGGGACGACCTGGGGCGGCGGCGCGACGCCGGCCAGCGCCGGCGACGGCACCCCGGTGTGCCTCCCGTCCGCTGTCGAGAACCTGCCCACGCCGGATCGCACCACGCGCGGCGTGATCGCCGCTACCGGCGACCCGGGCAGCTATGTCGCACACGTTGTCGACACCTATGCCGACACCGCCGCCGCGACCCGCGCGTACCAGGCCCGGCTGCTCCAGGCGGGCACCTGCGAGAACACGTCCGGCCTGATCGTGGGGTCGAGCACCGTGTCGGGCCTGGCGGATGCCGCCTTCGCCACCCGGATCGAGATCCAGGACGACCCGGTCCAGCAGCATGCCCTGGTGGTCAGCCGGACCGGCCGCAACGTCAGCATGGTCGATGTCGCCTCCGCCGAGCCGATCGAACTCGGCGCGGTCGCCGAGGCCGTCGCGGAGCCGCTGGCACGGTTGTGCAGCGGCGGGGAGGGCGCCTGCCCGACGACGGTCGCCCTGACCGACTCCATCCCGGCCGCCGGGCAGTACCCGGGCTGGCTGATCGAGGCGGACCTGCCACGGATCACGCCCGGGGCCGGACGCTGGGGACCCACCCAGCCGTCGCCCACGCTCACCATCATCGGCAGCCAGTGCGAGGCGGTCGGGTTGGTGAAGGTCTCCGGCACCTCGTCTGCCGCGCAGCGCACCCTGCTGCTCGCCGACGACCCGATCGTCCCGGCCGGTTTCGGGATCGACCAGGTGGTGTACACCTTCCCCACCGAGAAGCCTGCCAAGACCTTCGCCGACAAGCTCACCGGCAACATCTCCAAGTGCCCCGACCGGGTGCCGACGGCCGCTGTCGAGAAAGGCCCGACCACCAAGGGCACCGGGGAGGATGGCGTCGCCTACTCCGGCAAGTCGTACCTGGTGACCCAGAAGACGGCCAACGACAGCGTCCAGTTCCGGGTGGCGGTGGTCCGGGTCGGCGACCGTGTCGCCTACCTGCTCGCCAACCCGTCCGCCGGCGTCGACTTCACCGACGCGCAGTGGAAGGCGATCATGGCCAGGACCGGCCAGCGCGTCTCCCAGACCCCCTGACGGCGGTCCGGCGGCCCCAACGCCTTGCGTCGTCGAGGGCTCGCCCTCACCGACAGCCAGCCCCCAAACACTGGGGGTCGACGCTAGAGGTAAGCCCCCAACACTGACAGCCAGCCCCCGACACCGACAGCCAGCCCCCGACACCGACAGCCAGCCCCCGACACCGACAGCCAGCCCCCAAACACTGGCTGTCGACGCTGGAGGCTGGCCCTGGCTGACGGCGGCCGTCCACGGCCGGACGGGGCGGCTGTTCCCCAGCTCAGAGCGCCGAGACGATCTCCCGCATCAGGCGGGCGGTTTCGCTCGGGGTGGTGCCGACGCGGACGCCGGCCGCCTCCAGGGCCTCCTTCTTGGCCTGGGCCGTGCCGGCGGACCCGGTGACGATCGCGCCCGCGTGACCCATCGTCTTGCCCTCGGGGGCGGTGAAGCCGGCCACGTAGCCCACCACGGGCTTGGTCATGTGCTGGCGGACGAAGTCCGCGGCCCGCTCCTCGGCGTCGCCGCCGATCTCGCCGATCAGCACGACGGCAGCCGTCTCGGGGTCGTCCTCGAACGCCGCCAGCGCGTCGATGTGGGTGGTGCCGATGATCGGGTCGCCCCCGATCCCGACCGCGGTCGAGAAGCCGATGTCCCGCAGCTCGTACATCATCTGGTAGGTCAGCGTGCCCGACTTCGAAACCAGGCCGATCTTCCCCGGCCCCGCGATGTTGCCCGGGATGATCCCCACGTTCGACTGCCCCGGGCTGATCAGCCCCGGGCAGTTCGGACCGATCAGCCGGGTCGTCCCGTTCGTCCGGGCGTAGTCGAAGAACTCGGCGGTATCGGCGACCGGCACGCCTTCGGTGATGACGACCGCGAGGTCGAGTCCGGCATCCACCGCCTCGATCACCGCGGCCTTGGTGAACCTGGCCGGGACGAAGATCACCGACACGTTCGCGCCGGTGGCCTGCTTCGCCGCCGCCACCGAGTCGAACACCGGGACCGGCCGCTCCTCGAACGTGACCGCCGTGCCGCCCTTGCCCGGGGTGACGCCGCCGACCACCTGTGTCCCGAAGGCGATCATCCTCGCGGTGTGCTTGCTGCCCTCGGAGCCGGTCATGCCCTGCACGATGACCCTGGAGTCCTGGCCCAACCAGATCGACATCGGTGTATCTCCCCTACTCGGCCGCGACGGCCAGCTCGGCGGCCTTGCGGGCCGCGGCGTCCATGGTGTCCTCGAGGCTGACCAGCGGGTGGCTGGCCTCCTGGAGCATGTGGCGGCCGATCTCGACCGCGTTGCCGTCCAGCCGCACGACGATCGGCTTGGTGGCCTTGTCGCCCAGGATCGCCAGGGCGTCGATGATCCCCCGGGCGACCTCGCTGCACGCCGTGATGCCGCCGAAGACGTTCACGAACACCGACTGCACCTGGTCGTCGGACAGGATGATCTCCAGCCCGTTTGCCATCACCTCGGCCGAGGCGCCACCGCCGATGTCGAGGAAGTTCGCCGGACGCGGGCTGCCCGGCAGGTCGGCCCCGGCCTTCGCCACCACGTCGAGGGTGCTCATCACGAGACCGGCGCCGTTGCCGATGATCCCTACCGAGCCGTCCAGCTTCACGTAGTTCAGGTTCTTCTCCCGGGCCCGCACCTCCAGCGGGTCGTCGATCGCCTCGTCGGCGTACGCGGTCCAGTCCGGGTGCCGGAAGGAGGCGTTCGCGTCCAGCGTCACCTTGCCGTCGAGGGCGATGATCCGGCCGTCCACCGTCTTCACCAGCGGATTGACCTCGACGAGGGTGGCATCGGACGCGCGGTACACCTCGCCCAGCTGGACCAGGACGCGCGCCACCTCGGCGCGGTCGGCTTCGGCGAAGCCGGCGGCGGCGACAACCTCGTCCGCCTTCGCGCGATCGAGCCCCACCAGGGGGTCGACCGCGACCTTCGCCAGCGCCTCCGGCCGCTCGACCGCGAGAGTCTCGATGTCCATCCCGCCCTCGACGCTGCACATCGCCAGGTAGTTACGGTTGGCCCGGTCGAGCAGCAGCGAGAAGTAGTACTCCTCGGCGATGTCGGCGCCCTCGGTCACCATCACCGCCCTGACGGTGTGCCCCTTGATGTCCAGGCCGAGGATCTCGGCGGCACGGTCCTGCGCCTCCTGCGGCGAACGGGCCAGCTTCACGCCGCCGGCCTTGCCGCGGCCACCGGTCTTGACCTGGGCCTTCACCACCAGCAGCGGCGCCGCGAGCTCCTCGGCCGCCGCCCGGGCCTGCTCGGGAGTGGTGGCCACGATGCCCCGCAGGACGGGCACCCCGTGCGCCTCGAACAGTTCCTTCGCCTGGTACTCGAAGAGATCCACCGACTACTCCGTTCCTGTCAGCTGCGCCTGCGCTGTCGACCTCGACCGCCGGCCCGGTCCGCGTGCGAAGCCTAACCACGAATCCGCGGGGCGTGCACGTCTGCCCAGTCGGTGCGGGTCGTGGAGAACGTTTTTCACGGGAATTCTGAGAGCCATCCTGAGAAATGCTAAGCTCCCTCTCGGGGTCGGGAAGCACAGCGAGGCGACCGGTCCCCGAACTCATCTGACGGGGGTCACGTGGTACACCAGCAAACGCGCGCTGACAAGCCGCGACGCGCTCTGGTCGACGACCCCGCAGGACAGTCCCCCGCGACCGCCCGACGCCCCCGCAAGGCTGCCCGGACGGCCGCCACCCCCAGCCCGCGTTGGTGGCGTCGCGGCCTCGCGCTGGCCGCGGTCTCAGGAATCGGGATCACGGCGCTCGGCGTGTTCGGTGCGTCCAACTACTCCACCACCGGCCTCGCGTTCGCCAACCAGGCCACCGCGGGGACGGCCGCCGCCGAGACCGACCGCGGCAACGGCACCGCGCGCTCGGCGGAACGACCCGCCCTGACCTTCGACCAGCTCGTCGAGCAGCGCGCGAAGCTGATCGCCCAGGCCAGCGAGGAGGTCACCGCCGAGGTCGACTCCAGCGCGGCGAGCAACCGGCAGGACCAGCTCGCCAAGACCGCCGCCTCGGTCGAGGCCGAGGCAGAGCGGCTCCGCAACCTCGACAACTTCCTGTGGCCGACAGAGGGCGGCGTCGGTTCCCCGTGGGGACGCCGGCTGCACCCGATCCTGCACTACTACCGCCTGCACGCCGGCGCCGACATCGGCGGCCGCTGCGGGCAGCCGATCTACGCCGCCCAGTCCGGGACGGTGACGAAGGCCGACATGGGCGGCTACAACGGCGGCTCAGGCAACAACGTCCGGATCGACCACGGCGACATCCTCGGCACCCACGTCGAGACCGCCTACCTCCACATGAGCAAGATCGTCGTCAAGCCCGGCCAGGAGGTCGCCAAGGGCGACCTGATCGGCAACGTCGGCAGCACCGGGCTCTCCACCGCCTGCCACCTGCACCTGTCGCTGTACAAGAACGGTGTCAACTCCGACCCGCTCGAGTACGTCCACAAGCCGGCGGCCAAGGACGGCGAGGAGGCGACCAAGGAGGACGAGAACTCGGCCGACCGCGAGCTCGCCGCCGAGACCGACCCCGAGACCGGCAACTGACCCTCGGGTCATCCCGCGCGATCCACCTGCGGATCCGCCCGCGCCCTCACCGCCGCAGCTCACCGCCTACCCGGTGCCCGCCCTCGCGCGCGTGCAGCCGGTGGCGCCGGCTGCCTGGCCTCAGAGCTTCTCCATCGGGGCGTGGCGCAGCGACAGCCGCTTGACCCCTACCGAGCCGAAGTCGACGTCGGCCTTGGCGGCGTCACCGGCCCCCGAGGTGGCGACCACCGTGCCGAGGCCGAAGGTGGTGTGCAGTACCCGGTCGCCCACCTCCACCGAGGCGACCGTCTTGATCGCCGGACGGGAGCCGAACCCGCCGAGTTCCTGGCGGGCGGCGGTGGAGCGGGCGGCCGAGGACGACGACCAGCCCGACCTGGCCACCCCGAGGCGGCGCCAGTCGATCAGGTGGTCGGGGATCTCGTCGGTGAACCGGCTCGCGGGGTTGTACTGGGGCGATCCCCACATGGTGCGCACGGTGGCCCTGGTCAGGTACAGCCGGCGCCGGGCCCTCGTGATCCCGACATAGGCGAGCCGGCGTTCCTCCTGCAGCTCGACCGGGTCGGTCATCGCGCGCTGGTGGGGGAAGATGCCGTCCTCGAACCCGGTCAGGAAGACGGTGTCGAACTCCAGCCCCTTCGCGGTGTGGAGGGTCATCAGGGTGACCACGCCGTCGGCGTCGCCGTCCGCGTCCGGCAACTGGTCGGAGTCGGCGACCAGGGCGATCCGCTCCAGGAAGGCGGGCAGCGAGTCGTCCGGCTCCGGCGCCCCCGCCGCCAGCTCACCGCCGTCGGGCGGCAGGTCGACCGCGTGCGAGGCGGCGACGAACTCCTGCGCGACACTGACGAACTCGATCAGGTTCTCCAGCCGGGTCTCGTCCTGGGGGTCGGTCGACCCCTGCAGCTCGGCGAGGTAGCCGGAGTCCTTGAGGATGCTGGCCAGCACGTGGTCTGCCGGCCTCGCCTCGGCGACCAGCTTGCGGTGCGCCTCGATCAGGGCCACGAAGCCCTGGATCTGGTTGAGCGATCGGGTCGCGAGCCCTGGCGCCTGCGACGCCCGCTGCAGCCCGTCGTAGAAGCTGATCCGCTCGGCAGCGGCGTACGCCTCGACCACCGCCTCGGCGCGGTCGCCGATCCCTCGCCTGGGGACGTTGAGCACCCGCCGGACCGACACGTCGTCGCTGGGGTTGGCGATCGCCCGCAGGTAGGAGATCGCGTCCCGGATCTCCTTCCGCTCGTAGAACCGGACGCCACCGACCACCCGGTACGGCAGGCCGACCCGGATGAACACTTCCTCGAAGGCGCGGGACTGGGCGTTGGTGCGGTAGAACACCGCGACCCCTGAGGGCTTCACCTGGCCGGCGTCGCTGAGCCGGTCGATCTCCTCGGCGACGAACCTCGCCTCGTCGTGCTCGGTGTCGGCGACGTAGCCGACCAGCCGCTCGCCGTCGCCCTCCTGCGACCAGAGCCGCTTCTCGGGCCGCCCGGGGTTGCGGGTGATGACAGCGTTCGCGGCGGTCAGGATGTTCTGGGTCGAGCGGTAGTTCTGCTCGAGGACGATCGTCGTGGCGCCGGCGAAGTCCTGCTCGAAGTCGAGGATGTTGCGGATCGTGCCGCCGCGGAAGGCGTAGATCGACTGGTCGGAGTCGCCCACGACCATCAGTTCGGGGG
>JAVHXR010000122.1 GCA_031119515.1 Propionicimonas sp. | reverse complement strand
GGCTCCGGCTGCTCGGGGGCGAGACCGCGCAGGGCGGCTTCGTCGTCGTCACGGCGATCGTGCTCGCGGTCTTCCTGATCGGCTGGCGCGGGATCGACGCCGCGATCCGGCGCCGGGCGACGACGGCGTCCTGAGCGTGCCGGGAGCCGGCGGTCAGTCCTCCAGCGGGCCCAGCCAGAAGCTGGCCACCGTGGCGTGGGCGGACTCGGCGTCGGAGGGGTGGAAGATCCCGGCGAGCACGTCGCGGTAGAGCCGTGACAGCTCGCTTCGGTTGAAGTACGAGCTTCCGCCGGCGGAGCGGATCGCCTGGTCGACGACGTGCCGCGCCACCTCGGTGGAGCGCACCTTGACCCCGGCCAGCAAGGAGAACCAGCGGCGGCCGTGATCCACCAGCCCGTCCACGTCGGCCGCGAGCCGGTCAAGCTGCGGGCCGATCCCGTCCAGGGCCAGCGCGGCGTCGGCGATCCGCCACCGGATGTCCGGGTCCTGGGAGTAGGCCTTCCCGGTCCGCTTGGAGCGGCGGCTGCCGACGGTCTCGACGGCGACGGCCAGCGCCCGCTGCGCCACCCCGTGGTAGACGGCGGCGAGCAGCAGCTCGAAGACCGCGAAGATGCCGAAGACGATCGGGTCCGGGTTGGGGCCGGGGTCGACCCGGCGCAGCACACCCTCGGCCGGGACGTGGACGCCCTGCAGCACGGTGGTGCGACTCTGGGTGGCCCGCATCCCGAGGGTGTCCCAGTCGTCCCTGGTGACCACCGTGTCGCCGGCGTCCGCCCGGTCGACCAGCGCGTACACGATCTTCGGCGCGTCCGGGCTGGTGGTGTCGAGCCCGTGCAGGCCGAGCCCGGTCCAGGCCGGGGCGAGCGAGGTGAAGATCTTCGTGCCGGTGAAGGTGTAGCCGCCCGCCCCGTCCGGCACCGCCGCGGTGTCGGAACCGAACAGGACGAGGTCGTTGCCGGCCTCGCTGATCCCGAACGCGTAGACCTGGCCGGCGCCGGCGCCCAGCTGGATCTGCGCCAGGTCGTCGAAGCCGCGGTCCGCCATCACCTTCGCGACGCCGGTCCACACCAGGTGCATGTTGACCGCCAGGGCGGTCGCCGGGGACGCCGTCGCCAGCCGCGACTGCAGCAGCGCCGCCTCCCGCAACCCCAGCCCGAGCCCGCCCCTGTCCACCGGCACCAGCGCCTTCAGGTAGCCGGCGGCGGCGAGGTCGGCGAGGTCCTCGTCGAAGAAGCGGGTCCCGGCGTCGTAGCCCGCGGCGCGCTCACGCAGCGTGTCGAGCAGGGTGTCGGGAAGCAGCGTGGCGGGGTCGAAGTCGGTCACCTCTCGATTCTGGCACCGGGCCCGAGCGCCGAACAGGGCGGGGTCGCGCCCGCGGACCGCTGCCCGTCCGGCACCGCGAACCGGCCGAGTCCGGAGACCGGCGTGGGGTCACCACGCCGGCCGCCCGGACCGACCGGATCGTGTCGGGTCGCCGGATCAGGGCGTCGGGTAGTCGACGACGAACTGCGGCGTCCCGGTGTTGGTGTTGTCGGCCTGCGTGCCGGTGGTGTTCACGACGTACCTGATCGTGCCAGCCGACAGGTTGACCGTCATCACGTGGTGCAGCTTCACCCCCGGCCGGTCGGGAACCTCGAAGCCGCTCGTGGTGAGGATGGACGGGTTGTTCTGGTTGAACACGTACACCCCCGCTCCGGCCAGGCTGTGCTTGCGCACCCTCGCCGACACCTTGTACCCCGGGTAGCCCAGGGTTCCGTCCGGCTGCGTCCAGTCCGCCTGGGTGGGCGGATCGTACGGCAACTCGTTCTGGTACAGGATCACCCTGCCGCGCTCGCCGTTCCACAGCGTGTTGTACTTCTGGAAGTGCTCGACGAACAGGCCGGTCGCGGTGACGTCGTCGCCGTTGACCACCAGGCCGTAGCTGCCGGTGTTGGTGTTCCAGCGATCGGTGTCACCGTTCACGCCCTCGGTGAACCCCTCGATGCCGTGGTCGGCCCGCCAGACCCAGATGTGGTCGACCAGGACGTGGTCGGCGTTGATCTCCAGTGCCTTCCTCGTCCTGCCGATGTGCGGACCGCCCACCCTGAAGTAGACATCGTTCAGGGTGATCGGGTTGCGTGGATCGGCCTTGTGGCCGTGGCCCTTCCCGCCGGCCTTGCCGATCTGGAGCAGGACGGGCGACAGCTTCGTCCCGGCGTCGAAGGTCACCCCGGCGATCACGACGCCCCTGGTGTCGGCAACCTTCATGGCAACCGCGCCCCTGGTCGCGGTGAGGGTGGCGTGACCCATCCCGAGGACGACGGTGTTGGCCCGCTTGACCTCGATGGTGCGGTCGATCGAGTACACCCCCGGGGTGAAGATCAGGTTCTTGCCCCGGGCGAGGGCTGAGTTGATCGCCTTCACCGAGCTGTTCGGCCGGGCGATGTAGAACTCAGAGATCGGGATGCTGCGGCCCGGCGTCAGGCCGGCGGCCCAGGTGATCCCGCGCGTCCCGGTCTTCGCCGACGGAACCCGGACGAAGTACTTCCCGGCCGCGTCCACGTACAGGTAGGGCCGCTCGCGACTGATCGGGGTGGTGTCGAAGGTGGTGTACGGCGGGTTCGGGAAGGCGGCGTCGTCCGGCGCCCCCTCGACCCCGGCGAAGACCTGGTTCCAGACCGCGTTGCTCCAGCCGGCCACCTGGCTGTTGCGGATCAGCCACTGCTGCTGCGAGCCGTTGACGACGTTCGGCAGCCGGGAGTCGGCGATGAACCCGCCGCTGGCGTACTGCGGACCGGCGGTGCAGTAGTCCATCAGCGAGAGCTGGTTGCCGGTGACCTCGACCCGCCGCAGCGAGACGGCCTGGGAGACCGCCCAGAAGTTCGCGCTCGAGCGGCAGCCGTCCTGACCCGCCTTGTTGACCTGCAGCGACAGGTTCGACAGGGTCCGCCAGAAGTTCACCAGCGCGAGGCAGTTGGACGTGCCGCCATCGGCCAGGCAGCGGTTGTAGACCTCGATCGCGCCGGTGATCGAGACGTCGCCAGGGTTGGCCCCGAGCCCGGCCACCTCGGTGTAGTAGCCGACCTCGAACTGCAGTGGCGCGTCGGCCGTCCCGTAGTCCCCGGGCAGGAAGTAGACGGCCTGCCGGGCGGTGGACATCTCGGCGTCGCGCTGGGCGTCGGCGAGGGCGTCCAGCTTCTGCTGGATCTCGGCGAGCGGCGTGGACGGGCTGAAGATCGTCACGTTCGGGCCGAAATCGGGCGTCGTGGCGGGCTTGGGATGACCCTGCGGGGCGGCCAGGGCCGGTGCTGCCACGAGGGTGCCTGCGATCACGACACCGGCGCTCAGCTGCGTCAGGAGGCACCCGAAACGGCGCCTTCGGCGGGGGTGTGCCATGGGATTCCTCTCCATTGAGGTGGCGCGCGGCGGGGGTGCCACGCGCTTACAGGACAGTAACCAAACCGCCCGACCCGCTTCAAGAGTCCTGGGCCCCGGGGATCCCGGAGCGCCTGGACAGGCCAACACCCCGTCGACCCCACCCGACGGTGCGGAAACGCAGGACGGGCCCCCACCCGAAGGTGGGAGCCCGTCCGGACCGCTTGCTCAGTGAGCGTGGTTGTGGCCGGTGGCCTCTTCCTCTTCCGGCTTGTCCACCACCGAGGTCTCGGTGGTGAGCAGCAACGCCGCGATCGAGGCGGCATTGGCCAGCGCCGACCGGGTGACCTTGACCGGGTCGATGACGCCCTGGGCCACCAGGTCGCCGTACTCACCGGTCGCGGCGTTGTAGCCGCTGCCCGGCTCCAGCTCGGCAACCTTGGACACGATCAGGTAGCCCGGCACACCGCCGTTCTCGGCGATCCAGCGCAGCGGCTCGGCAACAGCCTTCGCCACGATGTTCACGCCGGCCTTCACGTCGCCGGTCTTGCCCAGGCCACCGTCGAGCACCCTGGCGGCGTGGACGAGGGCCGAGCCGCCACCGGCGACGATGCCCTCCTCGATCGCCGCGCGGGTCGCCGAGACGGCGTCCTCGATGCGGTGCTTCTTCTCCTTGAGCTCGACCTCGGTCGCGGCGCCGACCTTGATCACGCAGACGCCGCCGGCGAGCTTGGCGACCCGCTCCTGCAGCTTCTCGCGATCCCAGTCGGAGTCGGTCCGCTCGATCTCGGCACGGAGCTGGGCGACCCGACCGGCGACCGCGTCGGCGTCGCCGGCACCGTCGACGATCGTGGTGTTGTCCTTGGTGACCACGATCCGCCGGGCGCGGCCCAGCACGTCGAGACCGACCTGGTCGAGCTTGAGCCCGACCTCAGGAGCAACGACCTTCGCGCCGGTGAGGATCGCAATGTCCTCCAGCATGGCCTTGCGGCGGTCACCGAAGGCGGGAGCCTTCACTGCGACCGAGGTGAAGACGCCACGGATCTTGTTGACGATCAGGGTCGACAGTGCCTCGCCGTCGGTGTCCTCGGCCACGATGAACAGGGTGCCGCCGGCACCGATGACCTTCTCCAGCACGGGCAGCAGGTCGTTCATCGAGGAGATCTTGCCGGAGTTGATCAGGATGTACGGATCCTCCAGCACCGCCTCCATCCGGTCGGGGTCGGTGACGAAGTACGGCGAGAGGTAGCCCTTGTCGAACTGCATGCCCTCGGTGAACTCGAGTTCGGTGCCGAAGGTGTTCGACTCGTCGACGGTGATGACGCCGTCCTTGCCGACCTTGTCGAAGGCGTCGGCGATGAGCTTGCCGATCTCGGCGTCGCGCGCCGAGATGGTGGCTACCGAGGCCATGTCGTCGGTCGTCTCGATGTCACGAGCCAGCGAACGCAGCTCGGCCTCGACGGCCTCGACGGCCGCGTCGATTCCGCGCTTGAGCTCGATCGGGTTCGCGCCGGCGGCGACGGCCCGCAGGCCCTCGTGGACCAGCGCCTGGGCCAGCACCGTCGCCGTCGTGGTGCCGTCACCGGCGACGTCGTTGGTCTTGGTGGCGACCTCCTTGGCGAGCTGGGCGCCGAGGTTCTCGAACGGGTCGGTGAGCTCGACCTCCTTGGCGACGGTCACGCCGTCGTTGGTGATGGTCGGAGCGCCCCACTTCTGGTCGAGCACCACGTAGCGGCCCTTCGGGCCGAGAGTGACCTTCACGGCGTTGGCGAGGGCGTCGACGCCGCGCTCGAGCGAGCGGCGCGCGTCCTCGTCGAACTGAAGGATCTTTGGCATGGGCTGTGGTTCCCCTTACTTGGTGACGACGGCGAGGATGTCGCGGGCGTTGAGCAGCAGGTACTCCTCGCCGTTGTACTTGACCTCGGTGCCGCCGTACTTGCTGAAGATGACGACGTCACCCTCGGCAACGTCCAGGGGGACGCGGTTGCCGTTGTCGTCGATGCGCCCGGGGCCGGTGGCCAGGACGCGACCCTCCTGCGGCTTCTCCTTGGCGGTGTCGGGAATCACCAGGCCGGAAGCGGTGGTCTGCTCGGCCTCCAGCGGCTGGACGAGGATGCGGTCCTCGAGCGGCTTGATCGTGACTGCCACGTCAAAACCCTTTCGTTCGTGGCGGGCCGTGCGGCCCGGAATGTCGGTGTGGGTTGCCCCGGTGTCGTCGCGGTGCCACCGTGGCCTTGGCACACTCGATACGAGAGTGCTAAACCGAATCTATACCGGCGCTAGCACTCGATCAAGCCGAGTGCCAACGCTCCGCCCGCGGGGCACCGGCCCGCCGGGACCGGCGAGCACCGCCGCCCGCTCCACCCGGCCCCGACACCGGACGCGTCCCGCCGACGGCTGCCCGGACCCCGGCGGGCCACGACCGGGCAGCGCTGCCCGACGGGCTAGACTCCGCGTGATGGCAACCCCTGACTGGCCGGCCACCGTCATCTGGTGGCACGTCTTCCCGCTCGGCTTCGTGGACGCGGAGCGCCATGCCGTGACCGAGGTCAGCCACCGCCTCCCCAAGCTCGTCAACTGGCTGGACTACCTGATCGAACTCGGGGTCAACGGGCTGCTGCTGGCCCCGGTGTTCGCCGCCGGCTCCCACGGCTACGACACCCTCGACCACTACCGGATCGACCCCCGGCTCGGGGACGACACCGACTTCGACTCGCTCCTGGCGCAGTGCCGGAGCCGCGGCATCCGGATCTGCCTCGACGGGGTGTTCAACCACCTCAGCCGGGACCACGAGATCGTCCGGCGCGCCATCGCCGCCGGCCCGGACACCCCTGAGGGCGCCTGGATCAGGTGGTCGGACGAGGGCTACCCGTGGAACTTCGAGGGCCACCCGCGCCTTGTCGAACTCAACCTCGCCAACCCCGTCGTCGCCGGCTTCGTCGGCGACGTGATGATCCACTGGCTCGACCGCGGGATCGACGGCTGGCGGCTCGACGCCGCCTACGCCGCCGGCGCGGAGGTCTGGCGCCCGATCATTGAGCGGGTGCGCGCCGCGCACCCCGCGGTCTGGGTCCTCGGCGAGGTGATCCACGGCCCCTACGGTGAGTTCGTGTCGGCCTCCGGGATGGACACCGTCACCCAGTACGAGCTGTGGCACCTGACCTGGACGGCCCTGAAGGACCGCAACTTCTTCGCCCTCGACTGGGCGCTGAAGCACCACCGCGAACTCTGCCGGCAGTTCCGGCCGCAGACCTTCCTCGGCAACCACGACGTCACCCGGATCGCCACCCAGCTGGACGACCCGCGCGACGTCCGGATCGCCGCGACCCTGCTGATGCTGCTGCCCGGCGTGCCGTCGATCTACGCCGGCGACGAGCAGGGCTTCACCGGCGAGAAGCAGGAGCACGCCTACGGCGACGACGCCGTCCGGCCGCCCTTCCCGGAGACGCCGGACGGCCTGCTGTCCTTCGGCGCCGGGCTGCACGACCACTACCAGGAGATGATCGCGCTGCGCCGCCGCAACCCGTGGCTGGCCGACGCAGACGTCACCACCTCGGCGGTGGCCAACACCTCGATCACCATCCACCTGTTCGATGCCGACCATCGGCTCGAGCTGCGGCTGAACATCGGCGAAGAGCCCCTGGACGGAGTGCCGCCGCACTCCTGGCAGCTCAGCTGACGACCCGGCGGACGACCAGCGCCCTGGCGCCGTCGACGGTCGGGGTCAGCACGAGGGTGGCGGCGTTCGGCCCGGACGGCTTCAACCTGCGGCGCAGCACCGCCGGATCCGCGTCCACGCCGCGCAGCTTGATCTCCAGAACGCCGATCCGCTCCCGCCGGACCCAGGCGCGCAGTGCCCGCTCGTCCCAGGCCAGCACCTCCTCGATCGCGAACGCGGTCGCCAGCGGGGTGGCCACGAGCTCCGCGGCGGCCAGGTAGGCGATCCCGGGAGCGAGCGCCCATCCGTCCACCGCCTCCGCCACCTGCCCGGTCCCGCCGGCCCTGATGACGGCCGGGTCCGGCTCGTACAGGTAGCCGGTGGGCGGGCCGAGCCGCGGCACCACCGTCTCGTCCACCGCCAGTTCCGCCCCCGTGGGAAGCAGCACGGCGGTTCGTGAGCCCGCCGGCCAGCCGGCCCCCGCCCACAGCCCTGCCTCGACCAGGTCGCCGCGCTCGCTCACCCAGACCGCCGCGACACCCGCCGGCAGCTCCGAACGGGCGATCCCAGGACCGGCCTTCAGGCAGC
>JAVHXR010000121.1 GCA_031119515.1 Propionicimonas sp. | reverse complement strand
CGGGAGTTGTCGCGTGACTTGCGGTCGAGGATGCGCAGCACCTCGTCCTCGGGCGTGCCGCCGTCGAGCAGTTCGCGGTAGGCGTTGAGCGACTCGACGTCGCGGTACTGCTCGATGGAGGTGAAGTGCGGGTTGGTCATCCCGAACTCCTCGCCCTGGTAGATGTACGGCGTCCCCTGCAGCAGGTGGACGGCTGTCGCCAGCATCTTCGCCGAGGCGACCCGGTGCTCGCCGTCGTCGCCGAACCGCGACACCACCCGCGGCTGGTCGTGGTTGCACCAGAACACGGCATTCCAGCCACCGCCCTCGGCCATCCCCACCTGCCAGTGGGTGAGGATGTCCTTCAGCGCACCGAAGTCCATCGGCGCATCGGTCCACTTCGCCCCACCCGGGTAGTCGACCTTCAGGTGGTGGAACGAGAAGGTCATGTCGAGCTCCTCGTTCTCCGGACGGGTGTAGCGCACGCAGTGCTCGACGGTGGTGGACGACATCTCCCCCACCGTCAGCTTGCCCCGGAACGCCTCGGTGTTCATCTCGTGCAGGAACTCGTGGATCCGCGGCCCGTCGGTGTAGAACTGCCGCCCGTCGGTCCCCGGGGGTGCCTGCGGGAAGTCCTGGTCCTTGCTGAGCAGGTTGACGACGTCGAGCCGGAAGCCGTCCATGCCCTTGGCGAACCACCAGCGCATCATGTCGTAGCAGTCCTGGCGGAGCCTTGGGTTCTCCCAGTTCAGGTCGGCCTGGGTGACGTCGAACAGGTGCAGGTAGTACTGGCCGGTCTGCTCGTCGTACTCCCAGGCGTTGCCGCCGAACTTGCTCACCCAGTTCGTCGGCGGGCCGCCGTCGGGGGACGGGTCCCTCCAGATGAAGTAGTCGCGGTAGGGATTGTCCCGGCTGGTCCTGGCCTGCCGGAACCACTCGTGCTCCGTCGAGCAGTGGTTGACGACCATGTCCATGACGAGCTTGATGCCACGGGCGTGGGCTTCCTCCAGCAGCCGCTCGAGGTCGGCCATGGTGCCGAACGGCGGGTAGACGTCGCGGTAGTCGCGGATGTCGTAGCCGTTGTCGTTCTGCGGCGAGTCGTAGACCGGGGTCAGCCAGATCACATCGCAGCCGAGGGCCGCGATGTGATCCAGCTTCGAGATGATCCCGGGGATGTCCCCCAAACCGTCACCGTCGGAGTCGGCGAAGGAGCGGGGGTAGATCTGGTAGACGACCGCTGTCTTCTTCCAGTCGATCCCCTCCATGGTCACGACACGGCCGCTGCCAGGGCAGCGTCCTCTTCAGCGAGTTCGGTTGCCGCATCCTCCTTGCCGAACTGCCGCTTGGCGTAGATGAAGCAGACCACCATCGGGACGACGATCTCGAACAGCATCGCGATCCCGAAGATGCCCCAGTACTGCGGGACGATCGCGAAGATGCCCGGGATGCCACCGACGCCGATGCTGGAGGCCACGACACCGAAGTAGGCGATGAACGAACCGCCGATGGCGGCGCAGGCGATCGCGATCAGGAACGGGAACTTGTAGCGCAGGTTGACACCGAACATGGCCGGCTCGGTGATGCCGAGGTAGGCCGAGATGCCGGACGTCATGGCCAGCGAACGCTGCTTCTCGCTCCGCAGCGCGAAGAAACAACCGATCGCCACCGAGCCCTGGGCGATGTTGGAGAGCGCGAGGATCGGCCACAGGAAGGTCGAACCGTTGGTGGCGATCAGCTGGAGGTCGACCGCGAGGAAGGTGTGGTGCATGCCGGTGATCACCAGCGGGGCGTAGCCGAGGCCGTAGATGAAGCCACCGATCGCTGGCACGAGGTAGAACAGCCAGGTCACGCCCTGCGCCAGCCAGGTGCCGATCGTGAACGTGATCGGGCCGATGATGGCGAATGCGAGGAAGCCGGTGACCAGCAGTGCGACCGGGGCGACGACCAGCAGCTGGAAGCCCTCGTGGACCCGCTTCTTCAGCCACAGCTCGATCTTCACCAGCACCCAGGCTGCGACGAGGATCGGGAGCACCTGGCCCTGGTAGCCGATCTTCGGGATCTGCCAGCCGAAGATGTCCCAGTACGGGATCTCCGGGGCGGAGCCGTAACCCCAGGCGTTCAGCAGGTCCGGGTGGACGAGCATGCAGCCGAGCACGATGCCGAGCAGCGGGTTGCCGCCGAACCGCTTGACCGCCGACCAGCCGATCAGGACCGGCAGGAAGACGAAGGCGGTGTTCGCGATCGTGATGATCATGCCGGCGATCCCGCTGGTGCCGGGGACCATCTCCACCACCGACTCCGGGCCGAAGATGCCGGGCTGGGTGAGGATGTTGTTGATGCCCATCAGCAGGCCGGCGGTGACAAGGGCCGGCAGCAGCGGGACGAAGATGTCGGAGAAGATCTTGACGAACTGCTGCAGCGGGTTCATCTTCGCCGCGGCGGCGGCCTTGACCTCTTCCTTGGTCGCCACGACTCCGCCGAGTTGCTCCTGGATGTCGGCCGCCACTTCCTCGACCGTCCCTGGCCCGATCACCACCTGGAACTGTCCGGCCGCCGAGAACGACCCCTTCACGACGTCGATCTCCTCCAGCGCGGCCTTGTCGACCTTGCCCTCGTCCGCGAGCGCGAACCTGAGGCGGGTGACGCAGTTCGTTGCGGCTGTGATGTTGTCAGGGCCGCCCACGGCGGCGACGATGGCTTGGGCGTCCTCGGTGTACTTGCCCATCACACTCTCCTTCGAGGTGGTTGTCCTGGGGTGGTCCACTGCTGCCCATCATGGCCCGCTGGCGCGGGCATGGGAAGCACCTCAGGCCAGCGGCAACGGCAGGAGGAGGTCCTGAGGCGCCACCGGACCCCGTCCGGCGGCGGCGATCGCCTGGATGCTGGCCCCGGCCACGGCGGCGCTCGGAGCCGGCAGCCCGGCTGCCAGCAGCGCCCCGCAGATCCCGGCCAGCAGGTCACCGGAGCCGGCCTGGGCCGTCCACGCCGGGCCGGGAACGGCGACCTGCACACGTCCGGTGCCAGGGGTCGCGACCACCTGGCTCGCGCCCTTCAGCAGGACGGTGCCGCCGGTGCGCACCACCGCCTGCCGGACGGCTGCCACCGGGTCGGCGACGACCTGTTCGCGGGCGAGCCCGAGCAACCTGGCGAGCTCGCCGGCGTGCGGGGTGAGCAGCACCTGGGGGTGCAGCCGGTGCGGCAGCATCCCGAGGGCGTCGGCGTCGATCACCAGCGGCAGCCCGCTGGCCACCGCCCCGGCGACGACGTCCGGCCCGTCCTCGCGGTCTCCCCACCCGCTGCCAAGGACGTAGGCCTGCACCCGGCCGCTCGAGCCGACCACGTTCGGCAGCCGTTCGACCACCGCGGCCGAGATCTCGGACCGGCCGGTGAACCTCACCATGCCGGCGCCTCCCCGGACCGCGCCGGTGGCGACCAGGACGGCGGCGCCCGGGTAGTGGTGGGAGCCGGCGTCGACCCCGACGACGCCGCGGGAGTACTTGTCGTCCCCGGCCGTCGGCACCGGCCACGCGGCCCGGACGTCGGCGGGCTCCCAGCAGTCGAGCTCCGGCTCCATCGCCGGCAGCCCGATGTCGACCAGCTCGACCCGCCCGCAGGCCGAGCGGGCCGGCTCGATCACGTGGCAGGACTTCAGCCCGCCGAAGGTCACGGTGACCTCGGCGGTGAAGTGCGTGGCCAGACCGTTCCCTGTGGTGCTGCGGGCGGGTTCCGGGACGGGGACCGGGTCGCCGGTGTCGCCGGCCGCGGCCAGGCTGACGAACGGCGGATCGGCCGGGATCCCGGACGGCAGGTCGACCGCGACAACGAGCGTCCCGGCCGCGGCGCACGCCCTGGCGAACGCCGCCACCTCGCTGCGCAGCCCCGCCCGGCCGCCGATCCCGGCCACCCCGTCGACGACGAGGTCGGCCGCGGCGAGTTCGGCGAGCGCACCGGCAGCGTCCAGCTCGCGTCCGCCGGCGGCGAGCAGGGCGCGCCAGCCGGCCTCGTGGACGGCGGAGCCGGTTCGCCAGGTGCTCACCCTGACGCCCCGGCCGGCCAGCCGGGCGCCGGCGAACAGGGCGTCGCCGCCGTTGTTTCCGCTGCCGGCCAGGACGAGCACCCGTGAGCCGTGGACCCGGCCGCGCCGGCCGCGAAGCTCGCGCAGCAGCACCGTCGCCAGGGCTGCGGACGCCCGCTGCATCAGCGCGTCCTCCCCGATCCGCGCCGCGGCGGCGGCCTCCGCCGCCCGGATGGTCGCGACCGTGTAGGCGGACCGCATCAGGCCTCGCAGACCACCACGGCCGCGGCTATCCCCGCGTCGTGGGTGATGGAGAGGTGGAGGTTGGCGATCCCGAGCTCCGCGACCCGGTCGGCGACCGTGCCGGTGCAGGCGAAGTAGGGTTTGCCTGCCTCGTCCCTGCGCACCTCGACGTCGGTCCAGACCAGCCCGGTCGGCGCGCCCAGGGCCTTGGCGAGCGCCTCCTTGGCCGCGAACCGTCCCGCCATCCGCTGGATCGAGGCGTCCTGCTCCGACTCGGTGAAGATCCGCTCGAGCAGCCCCTCGCGGGCGGCCGCCGCGGTGAACCGCGAGACCTGCGTCACGTCTATCCCGATCCCGACGATCATCGCTACTCGACGGTGACCGACTTGGCGAGGTTGCGCGGCTGGTCGACGTCGTAGCCCTTCAGGGTGGCCAGTTCGCAGGCGAAGAACTGCAGCGGGATGGTCGCCACCAGCGGCTGCAGCAGGGTCGAGACCCGCGGCAGGGCGAAGATCACGTCGGCGTAGGGCTCCACCTCCGCGTCGCCCTCCTCGGCCAGCACGACGGTGAGCGCGCCGCGGGCGCGCACCTCCTGGATGTTGGAGACGACCTTGTCGTGCAGCTGGTCGCGGCCCTGTGGCGGTACCACCACGAAGATCGGGGTGCCGTGCTCGACCAGTGCGATCGGGCCGTGCTTCAGCTCGCCCGCCGGGAACCCCTCGGCGTGCAGGTAGGCGATCTCCTTCAGCTTCAGCGCACCCTCCAGCGCCACCGGGTAGCCGACGTGGCGGCCGAGGAAGAGCACGGATTTCTTGTCGATGAACTGGGCCGCGAGCTGCTTGATGGGGTCGAGCCCGTCCAGCACCTGCTGGATCAGGGGCGGCGTGGCGGCGAGCTCTCCCATCCAGCGGCCGATCTCGTCGCCGAACATCGTCCCCCTCACCTGGGCGAGGTAGAGCCCGAGGAGGTAGCAGGCCGCCACCTGGGTGAGGAAGCCCTTCGTCGAGGCGACCCCGATCTCGGGGCCGGCGTGGGTGTAGAGCACGGCGTCCGACTCCCGCGGGATGGTGGAGCCGTTGGTGTTGCAGATCGCGATCACCTTGGCGTGCTGCTCGCGGGCGTGCCGGATCGCCATCAGGGTGTCGGCGGTCTCGCCGGACTGGCTGATCGTCACGACGAGGGTGCTGCGGGTGATGATCGGGTCGCGGTAGCGGAACTCGGAGGCGATCTCGACCTCGCACGCCACCCGCGTCCAGTGCTCGATCGCGTACTTGGCGACCAGTCCGGCGTAGTAGGCGGTGCCGCAGGCGACGATGATGATCTTGTCGATCGAGCGCAGCTCCGCCTCCGGGATGTGGAGCTCGTCGAGCTTGAGCGCTCCGTCGGTGGTGTAGCGGCCGAGCAGGGTGTCGGCGACCGCCTTGGGCTGCTCGAAGATCTCCTTGCGCATGAACCAGTCGTAACCGGCCTTCTCCGCCGCCGACAGGTCCCAGGTCACCTCGAACGGGTGGGACACCGCCGGGCTGCCGTCGAAGTCGGTCACCGTGAAGCCGTCCCGGCTGACGTCGACGACCTGGTCCTGGCCGAGCTCGACGGCGTTGCGGGTGAACTCGATGAACGCCGAGACGTCGGAGGCGACGAAGCTCTCACCCTCGCCGACGCCGACCACGAGCGGGGAGTTGCGCCGCGCCGCGACCAGCCGGTCGGGCTGGGTGGCGTCGATCGCCACCAGGGTGAAGGCGCCCTCAAGCCGCCGGCAGACCGTCCGCATCGCGTCGGCCAGGTCGGCGCCGGCACCGACCTCGACCCCGAGCAGCTGGGCGGCCACCTCGGTGTCGGTCTGCGAGGCCAGGGCGACCCCGCGAGTCTCCAGCTCGAGGCGGAGCGCTGCGAAGTTCTCGATGATCCCGTTGTGGATCAGGGCGATCCTGCCGTTGCCGGACACGTGCGGGTGGGCATTGGCGTCGGTCGGACCGCCGTGGGTGGCCCAGCGGGTGTGGCCGATCCCGATCTCGGTGTCCGGCAGCGGTGCCTCGTCCAGCTCGGCTATCAGGTTGCCGATCTTGCCCGCCTTCTTGCGGACCTCGAGCGCGCCGTCGGTGATCACCGCCACACCGGCGGAGTCGTAGCCGCGGTACTCCATCCGGCGCAGGCCGGAGACAACAACATCCCTGGCCACCCTGGGGCCGACGTACCCGATGATCCCGCACATATGCGTCACTGTAGTGGCCGCGCACGGCAGACTGGGCGGGTGCACAATCCAGCGCCGGAGGTACCGGCACCCGAGGACGACCCGTTCGGCCCCTACCTCACGCTGGAGCGTCGCCACTGGGCGGCGCTCGCCGAGGCCCGGCAGGATTTCCTCGAGACCGAGACGCTCGCCCGCCTGCGGGGTATCAACGAGCCGACCGACGTGGACGAGGTCCGCGAGGTGTACCTCCCCCTGACCGAGCTGATCCAGCTCTACTCCGACCGCACCGCCGAGCTGTATCGCGACAGCCACCACTTCCTCGGCCTGACCGGTGCCCGGACGCCGTTCGTCATCGGCGTCGCCGGCTCGGTCGCGGTCGGGAAGTCGACCACGTCCCGGCTGCTGCGCGAGCTGCTCAGCCGCGGACCGGGCAACCCGAAGGTCGACCTGATCACCACCGACGGCTTCCTGTTCCCCAACGAGCGGCTTGCCGAGCTCGGCCTGCTGGAACGCAAGGGCTTCCCCGAGTCCTACGACCGCCGCCGGCTCGTCCAGTTCGTGATGGACGTGAAGTCCGGCGAGCCGGAGGTCTCCGCGCCGGTCTACTCCCACCTGGCCTACGACATCGTCCCGGGTGAGCAGGTGGTGGTGCGCCGTCCCGACATCCTGATCATCGAGGGCCTCAACGTGCTGCAGCCGGCCCGGCGCCGGGCGAACGGGACGATGGGGCTTGCGGTGAGCGACTTCTTCGACTTCTCGGTGTACGTCGACGCCGACGACTCCGACGTGAAGCAGTGGTACCTGACCCGGTTCCTGCGGCTGCGCGAGACGGCGTTCCGCGACCCCAAGTCGTACTTCGTCAGGTTCTCCCAGATCAGCGAGGCGGAGGCGGTGGCGTACGCATCGGACATCTGGGACGCGATCAACGGACCGAACCTCCGGTTGAACATCGAGCCGACCCGGGGCCGGGCCACCGCCATCCTGCGCAAGGCGGCCGACCACAAGGTCAGCTGGGTGCGGATCAGGAGGATCTAGTGGAGGTGGTGGAGCTCGGGGGCGAGGACGCCGGCGCCGCCGTCGCGCTGTGGCGGGAGGCCGGGCTGGTCCGGCCGTGGAACGACGCCGCGGCCGACTTCGACCGGGCGGTCGCGGGGCCGTCCTCGGCCGTTCTCGGGCTGCGGG
>JAVHXR010000120.1 GCA_031119515.1 Propionicimonas sp. | reverse complement strand
TCGCAGGTGACCTCGCTGAGGCGGAGCCGATCCGGGCTGGAGGCGCCCACCGCGAACGTGATCGCGGAGTCGCCGTGCCAGCCGTCCACCGAGACCCCGAAGTCGATCGACACCAGGTCACCGTCGGAGAGCACGCGGTCGCCCGGGATGCCGTGCACCACTTCGGAGTTGACCGAGATGCAGGTCACCCCGGGAAACGGCGGCAGGCCGTAGCCGGCGTCGTAGCCCAGGAAGGACGAGACCGCGCCGGCCCGGGCGATCTCGTCGCGGGCGATCAGGTCGAGGTGGGCGGTGGTGACGCCGGCGCCGGCCTCGGCCCTGAGCCGTCCGAGCGTCCGCGCCACCACCAACCCGGCGACACGCATCGCGCAGAGCTGCTCGGCAGTCTTGCGTTCGATGCGTGCGCCCCTCATCGTGCCGGAGTCGCGTCCAGGGCTTCGGTGATCCGCTGGCCGACCTCGTCGACCGTGCCCAGCCCGTCCACCTCGACCAGCAGGCCGCGCTCACGGTAGATCGCGATCAGCGGGTCGGTAGCCTCGTTGTAGACCTCCATGCGGTGCTTGATGGTCTCGGCGTTGTCGTCCGCGCGGCCCTCCAGCTCGGCCCGCTTCAGCAGCCGGTCGATCAGGTGCGCCTCCTCGGCCACCAGGGAGATCACGGCATCGATGCCGTGCCCCGCCCCGGCCAGCACGCCGTCCAGCGCCTCGACCTGGGCCAGCGTCCGCGGGTAGCCGTCCAGCAGCCAGCCGGCGGCGGCGTCGGGCTCGGCGAGCCGGTCTCGCACGATCGCGTCGGTGATCTCGTCCGGCACGTAGCTGCCTTCGGCCATGATCCGCGCCACCTCGAGCCCGAGCGGGGTCTGGTTGCGGACATTGGCCCGGAAGATGTCACCGGTGGAGATGGCAGGCACACCGTAGTGCTCCGCGATCCCCTTTGCCTGGGTACCCTTCCCAACGCCGGGAGGACCCATGATGAGCAGTCTCAACTGAGGATTTCCTTTGTATCAGTGCTTCTGAAACACGCTTTCAGAGTCCTTCAAAGGTACCAAGACTGCCCCCTCCCGGGGGTGGGTTTAGCGAAGGAAGCCCTCGTAATTGCGCTGCTGCAACTGGCTCTGGATCTGCTTGACGGTGTCCAGCCCGACGCCCACGATGATCAGGATCGAGGTGCCGCCGAAGGGGAACTGCTGCTGCGTGCCGAGCCAGATGAAGGCCGCCGCCGGGATCAGCGCGATGACCGCCAGGTAGAGCGAACCGGGTGCGGTCAACCGGGACAGGACGTGGCGCAGGTAGTTCGCCGTCGGCTCGCCCGCCCGGATGCCGGGGATGAAGCCGCCGTACTTCTTCATGTTGTCGGCCACCTCGTCGGGGTTGAAGGTGATCGACACGTAGAAGTACGCGAAACCGACGATCAGTGCGGCGAACACCACGTTGTAGACCCACGACGTGCCGGTGACCAGGTGGGTGGAGATCCACTGCGAGACCGGGTTCGGATCGTCCACCGTGCCCGGCTGGAACTGGGCGTACAACACCGGCAGGTAGATCAGCGACGAGGCGAAGATGACCGGGATGACACCGGCCTGGTTCACCTTCATCGGGATGTAGGTGGTGCTGCCGCCGAGCAGCTTGCGTCCGACCATCCGCTTGGCGTACTGCACCGGGATCCGGCGCTGGCCCTGCTCGACGAAGATGACCGCTGCCATCACCACGAGGCCGACCAGCAGCACGAGGATGAAGGCCATCCAGCCCTGCGCACCCTCGCGGCTCTCCTTGATCCCCCACAGCTGGGCGGGGAACTGGGCGGCGATCTGGGTGAAGATCATCACCGACATGCCGTTGCCGACGCCACGGTCGGTGATCAGCTCGCCGAGCCACATGATGACGCCGGTGCCGGCTGTCATGGTGAGGATCATGACGATGATCGGGAACACGCTGGCGTCGTAGACCAGGGGCAGCGAGCAGCCCGGGAACAGCTGGCCGCTCACGGCGAGGGTGACGAAAGCGGTGGACTGCAGGACGGCGAGCACGATGGTCAGGTACCGGGTGTACTGCGTGATCTTGGCGGTGCCGGACGCGCCTTCCTTCTTCAGCGCCTCCAGCCGCGGGATCACGACCGTCATCAGCTGCAGGATGATGCTCGCCGTGATGTACGGCATGATGCCGAGCGCGAAGATCGCCAGCTGCAGCAGCGCGCCACCCGAGAACAGGTTGATCATCGAGTAGAGCCCCGAGCCCTCACCGCTCAGCGAGGCCGCCCGGCACTGGTTGACGTTCTGCAGGTTGACGTTCGGGGTCGGGATGACCGAGCCGAGCCGGAACACCGCGAGGATTCCGAGCGTGAAGAAAATCTTCCGGCGAAGATCCGGCGTCTTGAACGCATTGACGAACGCGGACAGCATCCGATCTGACTCCCCTTGGCGCAGGTGCGCCGACCCCTCGCCGACGGCAACCTGTCAGACTCTACCAAGCCCTGACGCCGGAACGTGCATCGACAGCCAAGAGCCGTCCCTCGACAACGACAGCCACCCCCCAGACACTGGCCCTCGACAAAACCAGGACGCCCTCCACCGACAGCCACACCCCAGACACTGGCCCTCGACAAAACCAGGACGCCCTCCACCGACAGCCACCCCCCAGACACTGGCCCTCGACGAGATCAGTGCGCCCTGCACCGACAATCAGCCCCCAGACCGGGTCCCGCCAGCTCCCGGAACGCTGGCGCATGGACGGGCGGACGGCAGGCGGGGACGCGACAGGGCCCCCGGCGCAATGCCGGGGGCCCTGTCCGCAGACTCACAGTTCGGTGACCGAACCGCCCGCCTTCTCGATCTTCTCCTTGGCGGCGGCGGAGAACGCGTCCACGCTCACCTGCAGCGCCACCGTGAGCTCGCCGTTGCCGAGCACCTTCACCAGGTGGCCGTCACGGACGGCGCCCTTGGCGACCAGGTCGGCCACGGTCACCTCGCCACCCTCGGGGTACAGCGAGGCGAGCTTGGCCAGGTTGACGACCTGGTACTCCACCCGGAACGGGTTGGAGAAGCCGCGCAGCTTGGGCAGCCGCATGTGCAGCGGCATCTGCCCGCCCTCGAAGTTCTCCGGGGTGTTCTTCCGCGCGCCGGTGCCCTTCGTGCCACGGCCGGCGGTCTTGCCCTTGGAGCCCTCACCGCGACCCACGCGGGTCTTGGCGGTCTTTGCGCCCGGGGCCGGACGCAGGTGGTGAACCTTCAGAGCCATGTCACTCAACCTCCTCGACTGCCACGAGGTGCGGAATGGCCTTCACCATGCCGCGGATCTCGGGACGGTCCTCCTTGACGACGACGTCGCCGATCCGCTTCAACCCCAGCGAACGCAGGGTGTCGCGCTGGTTCTGCTTGCCACCGATCCCGGACTTGATCTGCGTGACCTTCAGTCGTGCCATCAGTGGTTCGCCTCCTCACGTGCCTTCAGCAGGGCGGCGGGGGCGACGTCGGCGACCGGCAGGCCGCGGCGCTTGGCCACCGCCTCCGGCTCCTCCAGGCTCTGCAACGCGGCCACAGTGGCGTGCACCACGTTGATCGCGTTGTCCGAGCCCAGCGACTTGGCCAGGACGTCGTGCACGCCGGCGCACTCGAGCACCGCACGGGCAGAACCACCGGCGATGACACCGGTACCCGGGGACGCCGGACGCAGCATCACGACGCCCGCCGCCTTCTCACCCTGGACGGGGTGCGGGATGGTGCCCTGGACGCGCGGGACGCGGAAGAACTGCTTCTTCGCCTCCTCGACGCCCTTGGCGATCGCCGCCGGCACCTCCTTGGCCTTGCCGTAGCCGACACCGACCATTCCCTCGCCGTCGCCCACCACGACCAGCGCGGTGAAGCTGAACCGGCGACCACCCTTCACGACCTTGGCGACACGGTTGATCGCCACGACCCGCTCGAGGTAGTTGCGCTTCTCCTTCTCGGCGGCAGCGGCCTGGCCACGACGGTCTTCGCGGCCGCGACGCTGCTCACCACCGGCACCGCCACCGCGGCGCTGGGTTCCATTCATCGCTTGCTTCCCTTCCGCAATCCGTCAGAATCCGAGGCCGGCCTCGCGGGCGCTGTCAGCCAGCGCCGCGATCCGCCCGTGGTACTTGTTGCCCGCCCGGTCGAACACGACGGATTCGATCCCGGCAGCCTTGGCGCGCTCGGCGACAAGCTTGCCGACCTCCTTCGCCTTGGCCGACTTGTCGCCGGCGGTAGCGCGGACCGGCGCCTCCATGGTCGAGGCGGACGCCAGCGTCAGGCCGCGGGTGTCGTCGATCACCTGGGCGACCAGGTGACGGCTGGACCGGGTCACGACCAGACGAGGACGCTCGGAGCTGCCGGCGATCTTCTTGCGGCCACGGGCCTGACGACGCAGCCGCGCCGCCTGCTTGGGGGCAACCCCCTTGTGCACAGACAGAGAGATGGCCATCACTTACCCGCCTTTCCAACCTTGCGGCGAACCCGCTCGCCGGCGTAGCGCACACCCTTGCCCTTGTAGGGCTCCGGCTTGCGGATCTTGCGGATGTTGGCGGCAACCTCGCCCACAGCCTGCTTGTCGATCCCGTACACGGTGAACTTGGTGTTGCTCTCCACCGAGAAGGTGATGCCCTCAGGCGCGTTCACCACGACGGGGTGCGAGAAGCCGAGCGCGAACTCGAGCTGGGTCGGGCTCTTCAGCGTGACGCGGTAGCCCACGCCCACGATCTCGAGCTTCTTCTCGTACCCGGCGGTGGCGCCGGTCACCATGTTGGCGACCAGGGTGCGGGTCAGCCCGTGCAGCGAGCGGCTCTCCCGCTCGTCGTCCGGACGGGTCACCTCGAGCTCGCCAGCGTCGTTGCGGCCGATCCTGATCGGCTCGCGGACGATGTGGCTGAGGCTGCCCTTGGGGCCCTTCACCGAAACCGTCTGGCCCTCGAGGGTCACGTCGACCCCTGCGGGCACGGCGATCGGGAGCCTTCCAATGCGCGACATTGTCTCTATCCTCCGATCACCAGACGTAGGCGATGACTTCGCCGCCCACGGACTTGGACTTGGCCTCTTTGTCGGTCAGCAGGCCCTGGGAGGTCGAGATGATCGCGATCCCCATGCCGCCCAGCACCTTCGGCAGCGCGGTCGACTTGGCGTACACCCGCAGACCGGGCTTGGAGATCCGCCGGACACCGGCGATCGCCCGCTCACGGTTGCTGCCGTACTTCAGCTGCAGCTTCAGGCTCTTGCCAACCTCGCCCTCGGTGGGGTCGAGCACCTCGAACCCGGCGATGTAGCCCTGCGCCTGCAGGATCTCGGCGATTCCGACCTTGATCTTGGAGTGCGGCATGCTCGTCGTGTCGTGGTACGCCTGGTTGGCGTTACGCAGACGCGTCAGCATGTCTGCGATCGGGTCAGTCATTGTCATGACGTCTGATTCACTTTCTCGCCACGGTTTCCGTTACGGACCTGCGGCGGGTTGGGTTGGTTCTGGCGAAGACTCACCAGGAGGACTTGATCACGCCGGGCAGCTCGCCCTTGTGGGCCATCTCCCGCACGCAGACCCGGCACAGGCCGAACTTGCGGTAGACGGCCTTGGGACGGCCACACTTCGAGCAGCGCGTGTAGGCGCGGACGGCGAACTTCGGCTTGCGAGCCTGCTTCACCTTCAGGGCGGTCTTGGCCATGGATCAGCTCACTTCTTCTTCTTGCCGGTGAACACCGGGCGCTTCTTGCGGACGGCAGCCTTCACGTCGTTCTCGGGAGCCTTGAACGGGAAGCCCAGCGCCTTGAGCAGCGCGCGGCCCTCGTCGTCGTTGTTCGCCGTGGTCACGAACGTGATGTCCATGCCGCGGAGCTTGTCGATCCGGTCCTGGTCGATCTCGTGGAACATCACCTGTTCGGTCAGGCCGAAGGTGTAGTTCCCCTTGCCGTCGAACTGGCGGGCCGACAGTCCGCGGAAGTCGCGGATCCGGGGCAGCGCCAGGGTGAGCAGCCGGTCGGCGAACTCCCACATCCGGTCGCCGCGCAGGGTCACGTGGCAGCCGATCGGCATCCCCTCGCGCAGCTTGAACTGCGCGATCGACTTGCGGGCCTTGGTGACCGTCGGCTTCTGGCCAGTGATCGCGGTCAGGTCGCGCACGGCCGCGTCGATGACCTTGGAGTCACGGGCCGCCTCGCCGACGCCCATGTTCACCACGATCTTGACCAGCCCGGGGATCTGCATGACGTTGTCGTAGCCGAACTCGGTGTGCAGCGCCGGAGCGATCTCCGAACGGTACTTCTCCTTCAGACGCGGCAGCTGCGCAGGTGCAGTGGCGGCGGTCATCAGATTTCCTTCCCAGTCTTGCGGGCGATCCGGACGCTCCGGGTGGCGGTGTACTCGGTGCCGTCCGCGCGACGCTTGGTCACCTCGCGGCGCTCGTAGCCGACGCGGGTGACGACCTCCTTGCCCTCCACCTTCACCAGCAACTGCACGTTGGAGGCGTCGATCGGCGCCTCGGTCGTGATGATGCCGGCGGCGTTGTTCTGGCGGGTCTGGTTGTTCTGGGTCTCGCGGCGGTGCTTCTTCACTAGGTTGACACCCTGGACGACCACCCGGCCGGCCTTCGGGTCGACCGCGATGACCTCGCCGGTCGCGCCCTTGTCCTTGCCCGCGATGACCTTGACGCGGTCACCCTTCTTCACATGCAGGGAATTCGCCATCTCACAACACCTCCGGGGCCAGCGAGATGATCCGCATGTACTTCTTCTCGCGCAGTTCACGGCCGACCGGGCCGAAGATGCGGGTGCCGCGGGGCTCCCCGTCGTTCTTCAGGATCACGGCGGCGTTCTCGTCGAACTTGATGTAGGAGCCGTCGGGACGACGCGTCTCCTTCACCGTACGGACGACGACCGCCTTCACGACCTCGCCCTTCTTCACGTTTCCGCCCGGGATGGCGTCCTTGACCGTCGCGACGATCTTGTCGCCGAGTCCGGCGTAGCGACGCTTCGAGCCACCGAGCACGCGGATGCAGAGCAGTTCCTTCGCACCCGTGTTGTCGGCGACCTTCAGTCGCGTCTCCTGCTGGATCATCTGCTATCTCTCCTGGTCACTTCGCCTTTTCGAGGACCTCGACCACGCGCCACCGCTTGGTGGCCGACGTGGGACGGGTCTCCGCCACCCGAACACGGTCGCCGATACCGGCTTCGTTGGCCTCGTCGTGGGCCTTCAGCTTCTCGGACTTGGTCATGACCTTGCCGTAGAGCGGGTGCTTGACCCGCGACTCGATCTTGACGACGACGGTCTTGTCCATCTTGTCGGACACCACGATCCCCTCGCGGATCTTGCGTGCCTTGCGCTTGGCGTCGTTCTGCTCACTCATCAGACTCACTTGTCCTCATCGGGATCGGTAATGATGCCGAGGTTGCGCTCCTGCAGCACGGTGTAGATCCGCGCGATGTCCTTGCGGGCCTCGCGGAGCCGTCCGTGGGACTCGAGCTGGCCGGTCGCCGCGGCGAACCGCAGCCCGAACAGCTCCTCCTTCAGCTCGACAACCTTGGCGTTGAGCTCCTCGCGGGAAAGCCCCCGCAGCTCAGCGGCCGTCACAGTGTTGGCCATCAGATGTCACCTGCTTCCCGCTTGATGAAGCGAGCCTTGAACGGCAG
>JAVHXR010000119.1 GCA_031119515.1 Propionicimonas sp. | reverse complement strand
GTGTCATCCCGGGCTTGCCCCGGGATCTCTGAGTTGCGTGGGTGGTGGGAACCCGGCGTTCGCCGGGATGACGTGGGGCCCGGGTGGGAACCCGGCGTTCGCCGGGATGACGTGGGGGTGTGTCATCCCGGGCTTGCCCCGGGATCTCGGTGTTGCGTGGGTGGGGAGATCCCGGCGTTCGCCGGGATGACGTGAGGCTGTGTCATCCCGGGCTTGCCCCGGGATCTCGGTGTTGCGTGGGTGGCGAGATCCCGGCGTTCGCCGGGATGACGTGGGGCCCGGGTGGGGAACCCGGCGTTCGCCGGGATGACTCAGAGCCGGGGGAGGGTGGCTGGAGCGGGACGGCGTTGGCGTCTCGCCCCTGGAGGGTGGGCGTGAGTCAGTCGGGCTCCACGCTGACCACGGGGTGCAGCCGGCGGGTGTGGTCGACCACCCGGACGCCTCCGGTCAGCTCGACCGGAAGGACGTGCGGGAGGTCCGCGCTGGAGCGACCGAAGCCGAGTTCGATCCGTCCCGGCTCGACGATCCTGCGCCCGTCGGCGCCGGTGAAGCTGGTCAGGTCGGGATGCACCTGGAAGCTCACCCTGGCGCTCTGGCCCGCCCCGAGCCGCACCCTGGTGAAGCCGATCAGCCGCTGCACCGGACGGACGATGCTGGCGTAGGGATCGTGGAGGTACAGCTGGACGACCTCCACACCGTCCCGGTCGCCGAGGTTCCGGACCCGCACCGAGACGGTGACCGGCTGGTCGGTACCGACGCTCCCGGCGGATGCGGACGGGTCCGTCCAGTCGAACGCGGCGTACCCCAGCCCGTGGCCGAACGCGAACGCCGGGGTCGGGTCGATGTTCGACACCCCGTTGCGCCGGGCCAGCGGTGCCGCCAGGTAGGTGGCCGGCTGGGCGCCGGGGTGGGCGGGGATGGACACGGGAAGCCGGCCGCTGGGATTGACCCGGCCGCTCAGGACGCCCGCGATGGCGCCCGTCCCCTCCTCCCCGGCGAAGAACGCCTGCAGGATCGCGGACGCCTCCTCCACCGCCCGGCCGAGGGCGTACGGACGGCCGGCGAGCAGGGCGACCACCGTCGGCGTCCGGGTGTCGAGGACGGTGTCCAGCAGGTGCTGCTGGGCCCCGGGCAGGGCCAGGTCGGGGGCGTCGCAGCCCTCGCCCGACGTGCCACGGCCGAACAGCCCGGCGCGGTCACCGAGCGCGAGCACGACCACGTCGGCGGCCCTGGCGGCAGCGACCGCCGCAGGGAAGCCGTCGGTCTCGCCGCCGTCCACGCTGGTCCCCGCGACATGGTCGACCACCGCTGCCGGGAACTCCGTGCGAAGAGCGTCCACCAGGGTCGGCAGGCTGAGGCCGAGCGGCAGGTCGGGGTAGCGGACGCCGACGTGCGACGGGAACGAGTAGCAGCCGAGTACCGCGTACGGGTCGTCGGCGTTCGGGCCGATCACCGCGATCCGGCGCGGCGAGGCCAGCGGGAGGGTGCCGTCGTTGCCGACCAGCACCACCGCCTCCTCGGCGATCCGGCGCGCGATCGAGCGGTTGGCGGCGGTGTCGAGGTCGATCGTCCCGCGCAGCCGCTCGGCGCCGGCCAGGTCGACCCCGGCCAGGGCCGATGGCACGGGGGAGTAGTCGGGATCGAGCATCCCGAACTCCGCCTTCTGCGCCAGCACCCGCGCGAGCGCGCGGTCGATCAGCGCCTCGGGCACGGCCCCGGCCTCGACCGCCGCCACGAGGTCGGCGTTGAACGCCTTCACCGAGGGCAGCTCGACGTCGATCCCGGCCGCGAGCGCGAGGTGGGCGGCGGCGGTGAAGTCCTCGGCGACGGCGTGCAGCGCGTGCAGGAAGCCGACAGCGAAGTAGTCCGACACGACGGTGCCCTGGAAGCCCCAGGTATCGCGCAGCAGCCCGGTGAGCAGGGACGCGTCGGCGGCGACCGGGATCCCGTCGATGTCGGTGTAGGAGTTCATCACCGAGCGGACACCGCTCTCGCGCACCGCCATCTCGAACGGTGGCAGCAGGACGTCGGCGAGCTCGCCGCGTCCGATCGAGACCGGTGCGAGGTTGCGTCCCGCCCGTGAGCCCGAGTAGCCGACGAAGTGCTTGAGGGTGGCCACCACCCCAGCCTGCTCGAGGCCGCGGATGTAGGCCGCCGCGATCGTCCCGACCAGGTACGGGTCCTCTCCGATGGTCTCCTCCACCCGTCCCCACCGCAGGTCCCGGACGACGTCCAGGACGGGCGCCAGCCCCTGGTGGATGCCGAGCGAGCGCATGTCGGCCCCGATCCGTCCGGTCATCTCCGCGATCAGTTCGGGATCGAAGCTCGCACCCCAGCTCAGCGGTACCGGGTAGGCGGTGGCCTGCCAGGCGGCGAACCCGGCCAGGCACTCCTCGTGGGCCAGCGCGGGGATCCCGAGCCGGCCCTCCTCGATGATCCGTTGCTGGGTGCGCAGCAGCGAGACCGCGCCGAGGGCCGGGTCGACCGGCGCCGTCCCGAACGGACGGGTGAGCTGGCCGAGGCCGCGGGGGAGCAGGACGTCGAGGTCGATCTGCTCGGTCATCTCGTTCTGGTTCGGCGCCACCTCTTCGCCGTCGGCGGAGGCGCCGACCCAGATCCCGTAGAGCTGGGCGACCTTCTCGGGGACGGTCAGCTCGTCGACCAGGGCCTGGACCCGGTCGGCGATCGGCAGGGTGGTGTCGTGCCACGCGCCGGTGATCCTCGTTCTGGACACTGTCATCCCTTCACCGCTCCCGTGAGACCGCCGACGATGCGCTTCTCGGCGGCGATGAAGAACAGCAGCGCCGGGAGCATCGCGAGCGAGGTGTAGGCAAGCACCGCACCGGTGTCTTGTGAGTACTGGGTGGCGAACTGGGTGACGCCGAGCGGGAGCGTCCACAGGTTCTGCGGCATGCCGCCGGCGGCCATGATCAGCAGCGGCAGCAGGTAGGCGTTCCAGGAGCCGATGAAGGCGAGGACGCCGACGGTGATCAGCCCGGGCATCGACAGCGGCAGCAGGATCCGCCAGAAGAAGCCGATCCGGCTGGCGCCGTCGATCGCGGCCGCCTCCTCGAGCTCGTCCGGGATGGCCCGCAGGAACGGCACCAGGATGATGATCGTGGTCGGCAGCGCGAAGGCGATCTGGGGGATGATCACGCCGAGGAAGCTGCCGTGCAGGCCGAGGTTGCGGATCAGCAGGTTCAGCGGCAGCGATGCGACCGTGAGCGGGAACATCAGGCCGGCGGCGAAGACCGCGTAGAGCCCCTGGCGGCCCCGGAAGTCGTACTTGGCGATCACGAAGGCCGCCATGATGCCGAGCACCGCGACGCCGAGGGTGGTGCCGACGGCAACGATGATCGAGGAGGCCAGCGAACCCCAGAACCGGTCCGAACCGAGCACGGTGAGGTAGTTCTGGAAGTACCACGGGTTCGGCCAGCCGGCCGGGTTGGCGTTGATGTCGGCGTTGGAGCGGAACCCGTTCAGCCAGACGTACAGCACCGGCACCACCGAGACGACGACCACCAGGTAGGCGACGGCGTAGATCAGCGGCGAGGACCAGTTGATCCGGCGCTTGGCGACCGCCGGCGCGGCAGTTGTTGTCGCGGCCATGTCAGCGCACCCCTCGGGTGATGGCGCCGCCGAGGTCGCGGCGCATGGCCAGCCGCTGGTAGACCAGCGCGACCGTGAGCGAGATCAGGAACAGGATGACGGCGATCGCGCTGCCGTAGCCGGGACGCGTCTGGCCGTTGACGATCATGTAGACCGCCATTGTGTTGGTGGCGTTGAGGGGGCCGCCGCGGGTGGTGACCCACACCATGTCGAAGAGCTGCAGCGAGCCGATGATCGACAGGAAGACCCAGATCCGGATCGTCGGGCCGAGCAGCGGCAGGGTGACGTACCACTGAGCCTTCCACCAGCCGGCGCCGTCGATGGCTGCCGCCTCGTGGAGTTCCTCGGGGACGCCCTGCAGGCCGGCGAGCATGATCAGGATCGCGAAACCGAGGTACTTCCAGGTGAGGATCCAGAACATCACCCAGAGCGCGATGTCGGGGTTTGCCAGCCATGGCTGGGCCCACTCCTCAAGGCCGACCATCTCGAGCAGGGCGTTGACGAAGCCGTTGGGCGAGAGCAGCAGGTTCCATGACAGGCCCGCTATCACCTCGGCCAGGACGTAGGGGACGAAGATGGCGGCGCGGATGAAGGCGCGCCCCCTGAGCTTGCGGTTGAGCAGCAGCGCGGCTGCGATCGCCAGCGGACCCTGGATCAGGATCGACGCGATGACGATGGTGAAGTTGTTCCCGATCGCCTGCAGGAAGTCGGGGTCGTTGAACGCCTCGATGTAGTTGTCGAAGCCGATGAAGCGCTCCAGCGGGGTCAGCCCGTTCCAGTTGAAGAAGCTGTACACCGCGGCCAGGATCACCGGGACGATGACGAAGGTGACGAAGACGATCAGCGCGGGGCCGGCGAAGACCGCGATCTCGAGCCACCTGCGGCCGGTGCCTGCCCGCCGCTTGCTCCGCCCGGCGGGGGCAGGGCCCGCGGAGACCGCGGGCCCTGCCGGGGTGGTGTGTGCCATCTGGACTACAGCTTCGCCGCGGTGTCCTTGAGGGCCTTCACGATGTCCTCAGGGGTTCCCTTGCCGCCCATCAGGTTCACGATCGCGTCGTTCAGCGGGTTGCCGAACTCCGGACCGAGGGCGCTGTCGAGCCACAGCTGGACGTAGGACGAGCCGGCCAGTCCGGCGGCGATCGCCTTCAGGTTCTCGTCGGTCAGGCTGCTGGCGGCGGCCGGGTTGGCCGGGATGCCGGAGCCGGCGGCGGCGAAGGCGGCCTGCACCTCGTCGCTGACCAGGTACTGCGCGAACTCGACGGCCACGTCGGGGGCGTCCTTGTAGACGCCGAAGCCGTCGCCGCCACCCATGGTGATCGTCGGGTCACCGGCGGTGCCGGGGATGCTCGGGAACGGGAACCAGCCGAGGAAGGCGGGGACCTTGCCGTCCGGGGTCAGCGAGCCGATCTGCCCGGAGTTCCAGGCGCCCATGAACTCCATCGCGGCCTTGCCGTTGGCGACCATGCCCGCGGAGGAGTCGGCGCCCTGCTGGGCCGAGGTGGCGAGGAAGCCCTCCTGGAACGGCTCGGTCGCCATCCACTCCTGCAGCTTGGTGCCGGCCTCGATCCAGCACGGATCGTCGAAGTTGAGCGCCGGGATGGCGGTCTGCAGGGTCTGGACCGAGCAGGTGTTCAGCGCGAACTGGTACCACCAGTGGCCGGCCGGCCACTTGTCCTTGGCTCCGACGGCGATCGGGGCCACGTCGATCGCCTTCAGCTTGGTGACGGCGTCGGCGAGCTCGGTGAGGGTCTTCGGGGTGGACGCGATCCCGGCCTGGGTGAAGAGGTCCTTGTTGTACCAGATCCCGGTGATGCCGAAGGTGAACGGCAGCGCGTACTGCTTGCCGTCGACCTCCCACGGCTTGGCGACGCCGCCGAACTTGGCGATCGTGTCGGCGGCGGGGGCGGTCAGGTCCTTCAGGTAGCCGGCCTCGGCCTGGGCGCGGACCTCGCCGCCGGGCCAGACCATGAAGACGTCGGGGGCGGCGTCGCCGCCGGCCTGGAGCGCCTGCGGGATCAGGGTGCGCTGGAGCTCCTCGTTCTGATAGCCGGTCGACTCGATGGTGACGCCGGGGTGCGAGGCCTCGAAGTCGCGGGACGCCTTGTCCCAGATGCCCTTCAGCGGTTCGGCGGTCGCGTTGTGCCAGAACCGGAGCGTGACCTGCTCGGGCGCCGCTGTGGTCGGGGCGGCGCTGTCGGTGGGCGCCGGAGCCGGCGCCGGGGAACACCCGACCAGACCGAGTGCCAACGCAGACGCGGCGAGTCCTGCGATGAGCCCCCTTGAAGTAAGTCTGTTCATCCTTGAACCTCTCGAAAGTTTCGACGACGACGTCGAAAGTGACTGGGCGACTCACAGCCTAAGGACGGGGTGAGTATGCAGTCAATCACAACATATTTCGGTGCGATAACGATTTCGATACCGTTACCGATCACATCGAACCCGCGACGGTGACCGCTCGTGACCGGCGACCGGTACGCGCTGACGCCAGGCGGGCTGTCGTCAGGTGAGGTCTTCGCGCTCGCGGACCGGATCGACGGACTTCGCCAGCCGGACGGCCGGCTCGGCGGGGTCTGCGTCGTTGGACCGCAGCGCGGCGCGGGTCGCGGCCTCGGCTGCCAGCGCTGCCGTGATCCGGTCACGCACGCCGGGCGGCATCGGGAGTCCTGGCTGGCCGGCGAGCAGGTCGCTGATCGCCGCGTCGGCCTCGGGGGAGAGGTCGGGGTACTCCGCAGGTGGTGACGACATGGCTTCCTCGGGTGGCGGTGGCACCGGGTCAGACGCGGCCGGGTGCGTTCCGGTTCCCATCATGCCTCCACCAGGTGTCGCAGCAGCGGGGCCAGGCGTGCCCGGCCGCGCGAGCAGCGGCTCTTCACGGTCCCCGGTGCGCATCCGAGAATGACCGCCGCCTCGTCGATCGAGCGGCCCTCGAGGTCGACCAGGACGAGCGCCGCGCGCTGGTCGGCGCTGAGCTGGGCGAGAGCGGCCTCCACCTCGGCCTGGACGGCACGCCGGACGGCGGTCTCCTCGGGGCCGGGAGCCGCGCTGGCGACCCGGTCGAGGACGTCGTCCGCGGCGACCGCCGTCAGCCCGGGCCGGCGGCGCCGGAGCCGGTCGAAGCACGCGTTCAGGACGATCCGGTACAGCCAGGTGCCAACCGCGGCGTCGCCACGGAAGCCGCCGGCGCGACGGAACGCCGAGATCATCGCCTCCTGCAGCACCTCCTCGGCATCCTGGGGATGCTGCAGGGTGCGCAACGCCAACGACCAGAGCCGGTCCGCGTGGCGGTCGAACAGTTCGGCGAACGCCTGCGGGTCGCCCTCGGCGTGCGCCCGCAGCAGCGCGTGGTCGTCCCGTCCGGTCATCCCAGCACCACCGCCTCGGCGATCGCACCGCGGAAGTAGCCGTCCTCGACCGGAGGCAACTCGGTCAGGTACACCAGGACGAACCGGGTGGTCTCGGCGGCGAAGCCCAGCAGCACCTCGCCGCTGCCCGACTCCGCCCGCGCGACCTTGCGCCACTGGGCCTGGGACTCCAGCGGGGGCTCGTCTGCGGGCTCGACCGGTACCCGCACCTCCAGCGCGGTCGGGCCGCCGTCCACCACGAGCGCGACCTGGCGGATCTCGGTCGCCGAGCCGAGGTCGAGAACCAGCCCGACCCCCGGCTTCAGCCCGCCGAAGGTCGGCAGCTTGCGATAGCGCTCGGTCTGCCAGGCGGTGGCGGTGTCGCCGTCGATCGCGAGCGGCGCCTGTCGGGGGTTCTCCTGCGCGCTGCCACCGTCCTCGCGCGGATCGAAGTCGATCGCCTGCGTGACGGCGATGGCGACCGGCGGGTCGGGCGTCGGCTCGACCTGCTGGACGGGCTGGCCGGCCCGGGTGAGCAGGAACCACAGCAGCGCGACCACGACCAGGGCGATCCCGAGGATCCACCACCCGAGCCGGCCGCGCCGCGAGCCGGTGGCATCCGCGGCCGAGGGGGGCGCCGACGGCGGCGGCACCGGAGTGAACGGCACCGGGGTCTCCTCGGGCGCCGGTG
>JAVHXR010000118.1:6743-7669 GCA_031119515.1 Propionicimonas sp. | reverse complement strand
GCTGGACATCGTTCCTCCTTGGTCGCGAGGACGCCCCGGGGACGGCGTCCTCCCACGGCTCCACGAGGGGGCCGCTGCTGACCCGGTACCCGCCGGCCGGGCGCCGCAAACGACCGGCGGGAATGCCACGGGGCACGGACCGGTTACCCCGATGTCCGCCCGTGCCGGCAGTAGAGTGGGCACCCACCCAGATTTGCAGTTGAGGAACCCATGTCCGAGATCCGCGACGTCATCATCATCGGCTCCGGCCCGACCGGCTACACCGCCGCCGTCTACACCGCGCGCGCCAACCTGAGGCCGCTGCTGTTCGAAGGCGCGCTGACCGCCGGCGGCGCCCTGATGAACACCACGGAGGTGGAGAACTACCCCGGCTTCGCCGAGGGGATCATGGGCCCTGACCTGATGCTCGCGATGCGCGCCCAGGCGCTCCGCTTCGGAGCCGAGATCATCACCGACGACATCACCGCCGTCGACCTGACCGGTCCGGTCAAGACCGTGACCGACTCTGACGGCACCACCTACCAGGCGCACGCGGTCATCCTCGCGATGGGCTCGGGCTACCGGCGGCTCGGCCTGCCCGACGAGGACCGGCTCTCCGGTCGGGGCGTCTCCTGGTGCGCGACCTGCGACGGCTTCTTCTTCCGCGACAAGGACATCGCCGTCGTCGGCGGCGGCGACTCCGCGCTCGAGGAGGCCACCTTCCTGTCCCGGTTCGCCCGCTCGGTCACCCTGATCCACCGACGCGACGAGTTGCGGGCGTCCAAGATCATGATCGCCCGCGCCGAGGCCGACCCGAAGATCAACTTCGCCTGGAACTCGGTCATCACGGCCATCAGCGGCGAGAACGCCGTCAGCTCGCTGACCCTCGCCGACACCGTCACCGGCGCGACCCGCGAGCTGGCCGTCCAGGGCCTGTTCGTAGCGAT
>JAVHXR010000118.1:2493-6733 GCA_031119515.1 Propionicimonas sp. | reverse complement strand
CCGGGTATGTCCAGGTCGACTCCCCGAGCACCCGCACCAACCTTCCCGGGGTGTTCGCCGCCGGTGACCTGGTCGACCACAGCTACCGGCAGGCGATCACCGCCGCCGGGACCGGCTGCGCCGCCGCGCTGGACGCCGAACGGTACCTGGCGGCGCTGGCCGACTCGGGCGCCGTCCTCGCCGACGCGGTGTCTGCCTGACCCCTTAGGCTGGTCCCCGGCCGGGACGCCTCCGCCTCCCGGTCACCTGCGGTCTTCCCCGAGCGCACACAAGTCCACACCACCCGTCCTACCTCGAGGAGCCCTCATGGCCGCTGTTGCCGACGTCACCGACGCCACCTTCACCGATCAGGTGCTGAACTCCCCCAAGCCGGTCCTGATCGACTACTGGGCGGAGTGGTGCGCCCCGTGCAAGCAGCTCTCCCCGATCATCGAGGAGCTCGCCGGCGAGTACGGCGACAAGGTGACCTTCCTCAAGCTCAACGCCGACGAGAACACCGAGACCACGATCCGGTACGGCATCCTCGGCCTGCCCACCATCCAGGTCTTCGTCGGCGGCGACGTCGTCAAGCAGTTCCAGGGCGGCAAGACCAAGGCCACCCTCGTCCGCGCCCTGGAGGAGTACCTCTGAGCCGGGCCCGGACGTCCCACCGACACCCACAGGAGACCTGGTGATCGAACTCCGCAGCCGGGCCGACATCGAGGCGATGCGCCCCGCCGGCCGGTTCGTGGCCGGCGTGCTGTCGACCCTGCGTCGGGAGACCGCGGTCGGCACGAACCTGCTCGACCTCGACGCCCGCGCCCACGAGTTGATCCGCGAGGCCGGTGCGGAGTCGTGCTACATCGACTACCACCCCAGCTTCGGCGCGAGCCCGTTCGGCAAGGTGATCTGCACCTCGGTGAACGACGCCGTCCTGCACGGCCTGCCGCACGACTACGCGCTGGGTGACGGCGACCTGGTCTCGCTCGACTTCGCCGTGTCCGTGGACGGCTGGGTCGCCGACTCGGCGGTCTCCTTCGTGGTCGGCACCCCGCGGCCGCAGGATCTCGCCCTGATCGAGACCACCGAGCGGGCTCTCGACGCCGCGATCGCCACCGCCACCCTCGGCAACAGGCTGGGCGACATCTCGGCGGCCATCGGCGAGGTCGCCCGGGCGGGCGGCTACCGGGTGAACACCGACTTCGGTGGCCACGGTGTCGGGCGGGTGATGCACGGCGATCCGCACGTCCCCAACGACGGTCGTGCCGGACGGGGGTTCGCCCTGCGCGAGGGCCTGGTGATCGCGATCGAGCCGTGGTTCCTGGAGACCACGGACAAGATCTACACCGACCCCGACGGCTGGACGCTGCGCAGTGCGGACGGCTCCCGGGGCGCCCACTCCGAGCACACCATCGCGATCACGGCCGACGGGCCGCTGGTACTCACCGACCGGGCTCTCCTGGAGGGTTGAGCGCCCTCCGACCCGGAGGTCAGCCCTCCCGCGTGACCCGTCCGGCCGGTTCGGGGCCGATCGGGCGCAGGGTGGTCATCAGCCGTCCCAGCAGGCTTCGCAGCCCTGCCCGCTCGGTGACGGTGGCATCGAGGTCGAGGCGCCACAGCCGCTCGTCCAGCGGGCGGGTGAAGCCGACCGCCTTGAGGAAGTCCGCCGGCGGGCTCGCGCAGTCCTTCTTCACCCGGGATCCCCTGGCCAGGATGGCTTCCACGTTCTGCGACAGCAGGCCGGCCGCCGCGGCCTGCACCAGCCGGCGTCCCTGACCGGTGTGGACGTGGCCCGGCGCCACCCACAGGCACAGCAGCATCGCGTCCCTGGTCTCGGGAACCGGTGCCAGCAGCAGCAGCGCCGTACGCTCGCCGTGCTGCTTCAGTCCAGCCCCGACGAACCCCCACGCCCGCTCGGCGGCGAGCATCCGCTCGTCGTCGGGGCCGATCTCCCTGCCGCAGTAGGGGCAGGAGATCCTGGCCAGTTCGCCGCGGGTGATCCAGGACAGGCTGCTCACGTCTCTCCCTCTCGTGGGTCGGTTTCATCCTAGGCCGGGAGTACGGCAGTCTGGTGCGGTGACCCTTCCAGAACCGTCCCGGCGGGATACCCGTCTGGACACCTACGTCGATGCGTACGCCGAACGGACCCACGGACTGACTGTTTCAGCCGTGCGAGCCCTGTTCGCCGTCGCCAATCGGCCCGAAGTGGTCTCCCTGGCCGGCGGCATGCCGAACATCGCCGACCTCCCGCGCGAGGCGCTCGGCGAGACCGTGGCGAAGCTGATCCGCGACCAGGGCATCCAGGCGATGCAGTACGGCTCCGGCCAGGGTGAGCTGTTCATGCGGGAGAAGATCACCGAGGTGATGGCGGAGGAGTCGATCCACGCCCACCCCGACGACGTGGTCGTCAGTTGCGGGTCGCAGCAGGCGCTCGACCTGGTCACCCGCGTGTTCTGCGACCCCGGCGACATCGTGCTCGCCGAGGCACCCTCCTATGTCGGCGCGCTCGGCACCTTCGCCGCGTACCAGACCGAAGTCGTGCACGTCGCGATGGACGACGACGGCATCATCCCCGCCGCCCTGGCGCACGCCGTGGTGACCCTGCGGGCCGCCGGGCGGAAGGTGAAGTTCCTCTACACCATCCCCAACTTCCAGAACCCGACCGGAGTCACGCAGTCGCTGGAGCGGCGCCGCGAGCTCGTGGACGTGGCCCGCCAGCACGACCTCCTGATCGTCGAGGACAACCCCTACGGCCTGCTGACCCTCGACGACGCCCCGCTGCCCGCGATCCGGTCGCTCGACGCCGAGAACGTCGTCTACCTGGGGTCGTTCTCGAAGACCTTCGCGCCCGGCTTCCGGGTCGGCTGGGCACTCGCGCCGCACGCCGTCCGGGAGAAGCTGGTGCTGGCGCAGGAGGCAGCGACGCTGGCACCGCCGGTGTTCTCCCAGTTCGTCATCTCCGCCTACCTGGACCAGTTCGACTGGCGGGGGCAGATCGACACCTACCGCAGGATGTACCGCGAGCGCAGGGAGGCGATGTTCACCGGCCTCACCGAGAACATGCCGGAGGGCACCACCTGGACGCACCCGCGGGGCGGCTTCTTCGTCTGGGTCACGCTGCCCGAGGGGCTGGATTCCCAGGCCATGCTGCCGCGCGCGGTGTCGGCGCGCGTCGCCTACGTCCCCGGCCCGGCCTTCTACGCCGACGGCCTCGGCAGCCGCAACATGCGGGTGTCGTTCTGCTTCCCCACCCCCGAACGGATCATCGAGGGGACCCGCCGGCTGGGCGAGGTGATCGAGGGCGAGCTCGACATGATCCGCACCTTCGGCATCACCGCCACTCCGGAAACCCGGCCCTACCTCGACCAGGCCACCGGCCCGGCCCCCGACATCAGTTAGGCACGCACCATGGCACACAACCCAGCCCACGGCCCGATCGTCGTCCTCGCCGGCGGCCTCTCGCACGAGCGCGAGGTGTCGCTGCGTTCCGGACGCCGGGTCGCCCAGGCCCTGCGCGACCGCGGCCGCGAGGTGGTCGAGGCCGATGTGAACTCCGACCTGATCGACCTGCTCTACGGCCTGGAGAACCCGGTCGCGTTCCCGCTGCTGCACGGCGGCGTCGGCGAGGACGGCGGGCTGCAGCAGGTGTTGACCCTGCTGGACGTCCCGTACGTCGGCTCCTCCCCCGCCGCCTGCCGGCGTTCGTTCAACAAGGCCATCGGTGGCCCGCTGGCCTCCCAGGCCGGCCTGCGGATCCCGGAGACGGTCGCCCTGCCGCACGACATGTTCCGCGAGCTCGGCGCCAGCCACCTGGTCGGGGCGCTCTCGGAGCGGATCGGCTTCCCGATGATCGTCAAGCCCGCCCGGAGCGGCTCTGCGCTCGGCTGCACCAAGGTCGCCAAGCCCGCCGACGTCCCTGCGGCGATGGTCGCGGCCTACTCCTACGGCGATGTCGCGGTCGTCCAGGAGTTCATCGAGGGCACCGAGGTGGCGGTCACCGTTGTCGAGCTGGACGGCCAGCAGGTCGCGCTCCCGGCGGTCGAGATCCGTCCCGAGTCGTCGATCTACGACTACAACGCCCGGTACACCGCAGGGGCGACCCGGTTCATCGCCCCGGCGGAGCTCACCGACGAGGTCGCCCACGACTGCGCGGCGATGGCGATCGCCGCCCACCAGGTGCTGGGGCTGCGCGACCTCTCCCGTGCCGACATCATCGTCAACCCCGCCGGCGAGCCGGTCTTCATCGAGGCCAACTCGGCCC
>JAVHXR010000118.1:0-2483 GCA_031119515.1 Propionicimonas sp. | reverse complement strand
TCGCTGCTGCCGCTGTCGGTGGAGGCTGCCGGCTACGACTTCGGCCTCCTCTGCGCCCAGTTGGTCGACAACGCCTGGGCCCGCCACGTCGGCTGAGGCAGCATGCCAGTCAGGGCCAGGCAGGCACTCGTCGGGGTCGCGGGGTTCGCGATCGCACTCGTGATGCTGTGGCTGGGCCTGTGGCAGATGCAGGTCTTCGAGGCCAAGGAGAACAGCTCCGCCGAGGCCAGGGCCGCGCTCCCGGCCGTCCCACTGCTGGAGAACGTCGATACCGACGGGGGCACGGGCGACGTCTACGGCCGGAGGGTGAGCACCAGCGGCACCTACCTGCCGGCCCAGCAGGTGCTGGTCACCGACGAGACCGCCGCCGTCCGGGTCCTCACCGCCCTCCAGTTGCCCGACGGGCGCGTCCTCCCCGTCGTCCGCGGGACGCTGGCGACGGGCGGGCAGCCCCCGCTCCCGCCTGCGGGAGAGGTCGAGGTAGTGGGCGTGTTCCTGCCGTCCGAGCCGGCGGCGGACTCCCCTACCGGATCCGTCCGGCTTCCGGCGCTGGCCCAGGAGTGGGGCCAGCAACTGCTGCCGGGCTTCGTCACCCTGGATGCCTCCGGCGCCCGTGCCCAGGGCCTCGAGCCTGCGGCGGTGGAGCTGCTGACCGGAGAGGGCTCGCTGCAGAACTACGGTTACGCGCTGCAGTGGTGGGTGTTCGCCGGCTTCGCGGCCTTCATGACGATGCGGTTCGTCCGCGCGATCGGGCGGCAGGGTACCTTGGGTTCCACCGAGGAGCTCACCGACCTCCAGCGCGGGCCAGAGCGGCCACCCGGGCCCTGACCCGCGCAGGAAGCGGGATGCCTTCTCGTCCCGGTTCGAGAGCGTACAGGAGAGCGATGAGCGAGTCCGACACCCTTCCCGGCACCCAGGCGATCGCGCCGGAGCAGGTTCCCGGTATCCGGTCGGCCCTGCTGCGCTACCGGGTCATGGCCTATCTCGTCGGGGTGTTGCTTGTCGTGCTCGTGCTCGTCGGGATGCCGCTGAAGTACCTGGGCGGGAACGGCGCCGTGGTGACATGGACCGGCGTCCCGCACGGCTGGCTGTACATGGTGCTCATCATCACCGCCTACGACCTCGGCCGCCGGGTGCACTGGCCGTGGGGCCGGCTGATCCTGATCGCGCTCGCGGGGACGATCCCGTTCCTGTCCTTCGTCGCCGAGCACTACGCACGCAAGGACGTCCTCCGTCGGCTCGCGGCGGTGCCGACCCCGTCGTCCTGACCCCGCGTTCCTCAACCCCGGCTTGAGCCGGCGCCGCCGTGGAGTGGCCGGGGCGGGCAGGTGCGGGTTAGCGTGCGGCATGCGGTTGCCTCGTCGTCTCGTTGCTGCGCTGGTAGCGCTCGGCCTTCTCAGCGGTGGATTGACGACCGCTCCCGCCCAGGCACTCCCGGTCACCCCGCTGGCCGTCCCGGCGCTCGCGCCTGCTCTCTCCCCGGCGGCGTCGGGCGTCGACGCGGCACTGCTCGCCGCCCGGCTGGCGGCGGTCTCGAAGAAGTCTCTCGCCTCGACAGCCTGGGCGGTGTACGCCGGCGACGGCACCCCGCTGGTCGCCAACGACCGGCCCATGGTGCCGGCCTCCACCACCAAGATCCTGACCGCACTGGCCGCAATCGACGTCCTCGGTGCTGACAAGACCTTCACCACGAAGGTGGTGAGCCCCAGCAGGGGCAGGATCACCCTCGTCGCCGGCGGTGATCCCTACCTGGTCAGCTCGAAGTCGTCGGTGCCGGCCAAGCGCGCCAACCTGACCGACCTCGCCTCGGCCACGGCGAAGGCGCTGAAGAAGTCCGGGGTGAAGAAGGTCACCCTGACCTATTCCGCGCCGCTGTTCAGCGGCTCGAGCTACTCCTCCAGCTGGAAGAAGTCCTGGTCGTCCTACACGGCACGGATCATGTCGCTCACCGTGAACCAGGGCATGAGCGGCTCCTCGGCCTACTCCAACCCGGCCAGGTCGACCACCAAGCTGTTCGCGAAGAAGCTGAGGGCGAAGGGCATCAAGGTGACCTACGCCGGTGCCAAGGCACCTGCCAAGGGGGCGAAGACGCTCGCCTCGGTGACCTCGGCCCCGCTCGGCACGCTGGTGCGGCGGATGCTGCGCTACAGCGACAACGTCCCCGCAGAGATGCTGGCACGCCACGTCGCCCGGGCAACCGGCCGCCCGGCGAGCTTCGCGGGAGGGTCGGCGGCGATCTCGGCCTGGCTGAAGGCGCATGACCTCTGGGGAGCCGGGATGTCGCTGGACGGCGGATCGGGGCTGTCCTCCGGGACGAAGCTCCTTCCCTCGGTGCTCGCCCGCGCAGTCGGGCTGGCTCTCGCCACTCCCGCCTACGTCGATGTGGTCAAGGGACTGCCGGTGGCCGGTGTCGACGGGACGCTGAAGCGCCGGTTCAACGACGCCTCCGAGAAGGCCGGACGCAAGGTGGTGCACGCCAAGAC
>JAVHXR010000117.1 GCA_031119515.1 Propionicimonas sp. | reverse complement strand
CGAGCGCTCGGAGCGGGTGAGCGTGACGTGGGCGAACAGCGGGTGGCCCTTGAGCGCCTCGATCACCGCGGCCACGCCGTCGTGCCGACCGACCCGCAGGTTGTCGCGCTGCGCGACGTCGTGGGTGAGCACCACCCGCGAGGACTGCCCGATCCGGGACAGCACGGTCAGCAGCACGTTGCGCTCCAGCGACTGCGCCTCGTCCACGATCACGAACGCGTCGTGCAGCGAGCGTCCCCTGATGTGGGTCAGCGGCAGCACCTCGAGCATCCCCCTGGCCAGCACCTCCTCGATCACGTTCCGGCTGGTCACGGCGCCGAGGGTGTCGAACACGGCCTGCGCCCAGGGCGACATCTTCTCCCCCTCGGACCCGGGCAGATAGCCCAGTTCCTGGCCGCCGACCGCGTACAACGGACGGAAGACGACCACCTTCTGGTGCAGCTGGCGTTCCAGGACGGCCTCCAACCCTGCGCACAGCGCCAGCGCCGACTTGCCGGTGCCGGCGCGTCCGCCCAGCGACACGATCCCGACCTCGGGGTCGAGCAGCAGGTCGAGGGCCACCCGTTGTTCGGCCGAGCGACCGTGGATGCCGAACGCGTCCCGGTCGCCCCGGATCAGCCGGACCGATCCGTCGGGCAGGATCCGTCCGAGCGCCGACGAGGTGGAGCCGTGCAGGACGACACCGGTGTGGACCGGCAGGTCCATCGCCTCCGGCACCACCATGCCGCCGTCGGCGTAGAGCCGGTCGATGGTGGCGCCGTCGACGTCCACCTCGGCCATCCCGGTCCAGCCGGAGTCGGGCGCGAGCTCGTGCAGGTACTCCTCGGCGGCCAGCCCGACCGCGGAGGCCTTCACCCGCATCGGCAGGTCCTTGCTCACCAGCACGACGTCGTTGCCCTCGGCGCGGTAGTTGAGCGCGACGGCGAGGATCCGGGAGTCGTTGTCGCCCAGCCGGAAGCCGGGCGGCAGCACCTCGGGGTCGGTGTGGTTCAGCTCGACGCGCAGCGTGCCCTCCACCTCGTTCACCGGGACCGGGGAGTCGAGCTTGCCGTAACGCACCCGCAGGTCGTCCAGGAAGCGGAGCGCCGCCCGGGCGAAGTAGCCCAGTTCGGGATGGTGGCGCTTGGCCTCGAGCTCGGTGATCACGACGATCGGGATCACCACCGAGTGCTCGTCGAAGTTGCGCAGGGCACCCGGATCGCGGAGCAGGACGGAGGTGTCGAGGACGTAGGTCTTGAGCCCGGTGGCGATCGCGGGGGATCCGGTGAAGGCGGTGCGGGTTGTGGCGCGCGGCACGATGAACCTGTTTCCGGGGCCGCACGTCACCACCGTCCGGCCCCACCTCGTGGTGGTCAGCCGGGGGGGACGGGGCCTGGTGCGGGCCCGCGGGTCCTGCTCCTGAGAGCCTCACCTCGCATGGACTGGTCTGCCTCCCGACGCCCCGGCGGCTTGCCGGGCGCAATCGCAGACTAAGTCGGGGTTTCCCCGGTTCGTCCAGCGACACGCCAGCCGAAACCAAAGGTTCATCCTTGTCACCGGGGAGGTCCGGAGATCCCCCGAGGTCGACAGCCAGCGCCCGGCACCGACAGCCAGCGCCCAGGCGCTGGCCCTCGGCGATGGAGGCTGGCCCTCGATGAAAAGGTGCTCGAGGCCCACCCCACCCCGGGACAGGCCCCGAGCGGACCGGACGGCGCTACCGGCCGAAGCGGCGCTCGCGCTGGGAGTAGGAGCGCAGCGCCCGGATGAAGTCGATCTTGCGGAAGTCCGGCCACAACGCCTCGCAGAAGTAGAACTCGCTGTGGGCGGACTGCCAGATCAGGAAGCCGGACAGCCGCTGCTCCCCCGAGGTCCGGATGATCAGGTCGGGGTCCGGCTGGCCGGCGGTGTAGAGGTGTTCGGAAATGTGGTCGATCTCCAGGGTCTGGGAGAGCTCGGCGAGTTCGGTCCCCTTCGCCGCCTCGGTCGCCAGCAGCGAGCGGACGGCGTCGCGCAACTCGTGGCGGCCCCCGTAGGAGACCGCGACGTTGACGTGCATCCCGGGCGCGCCGGCGCAGTCCGCCTCCGCCGCCCGCAGGTCGTCCGCGACGTCGGACGGCAACAGGTTCAGGTCACCCACCACCTGGACCCGACGGACGCCGTCGCCGGCCAGCTCCACGACGAGGTCGCGGATGACGTCCAGCAACGGGCCGATCTCCTCAGGGCCGGAGCGCTGCAGGTTCTCGGTGGAGAGCACCCACAAGGTGACGATCGGGATCCCGACCTCCTCGCACCAGCCGACGAACTGCTTGAGCTTCGCCGCCCCGGCGCGGTAACCCACCACGAGCTCCTGGCCGGGGGCGTTCACCCGAGCCCAGCGCCGGTTCCCGTCCGCCAGCACTGCCACGTGCTCGGGAAGCCGGTCGCGATCGAGGTTGCGCAGCAGCCGCTGCTCGTAGGTGGCGTAGATCAGGCCACGCGGAACGAGCGACTTCGCCGCCGCCCTCAGGCCGTGCTCCGCCGCCATGCCCGCACTCTACCGCCCGGCCCTGAGCGCGTCGGCCAGCCTGACCCGGGAGCCCATCCGCAACAGCGCGTTGGAGTAGATCGTCGCCCCCACCCGGATCGCGCCGGCGCAGGTGGCGGCGAGGATCGCCAGCGAGAGCAGCGGCTCCCACCACCCGGCCTGGTCGAGGAACAGGCGCATCGGCATTGCCACAGGCGCCGAGAACGGCACGTACGACATCACCGCAAGGGCGACCGGGTTGTCGTTCAGGGTCACCACGAGCAGGTAGGGGGCCACGATCAGCATCGTCAGCGGGAAGGTGGTCGACCCGATGTCCTCCTGGCGGGACACCAGCGCTCCGGCCGCGGCGAACAGCGCTGCCAGCAGCACGAAGCCGAGCAGGAAGTAGACCGCGAACCAGCCGACCGGCGCCCCGAGGCTTCCGAGCACGGCGCCCTGCCCGGTCGCCAGCAGCCCACCGATCCCGATCCCGAGGAAGATCGCCACCTGGGCCATCGCGAGCGCGGTGTTTCCGAGCACCTTGCCCGCCATCAGCGCCCGGTCGGGCACCGCGGCGAGCAGGATCTCGACGATCCGGGTCTGCTTCTCCTCGATCACGCTCTGCGCGATCGTGGTGCCGAACAGGCTCGCCGCCATCAGGAACATCAGGCCGAACCCGAGCCCGACGAGGTAGCTCACCGCGCTGCGTTCGGCAGTGGGGTTGAGCAGGTGGACCGGCGGGGTCTGCGACAGGCCGAGCAGCACGGACGTCGGCACGCCCTGGTCGCCGACCAGGGCGTAGCCGAGCGGCCCGGTGTCGGCGACGATCGCCGCGTCCACCTTGCCGTCGGTCACCAGCCGCTCCGCCGCCGTCCGGTCGGCGACCTCCGTGATCTCGAGTCCGGGCAGGTCCGCGACCTTGTCGAGGACGTCGGCAGTCACCGCCACCGGTACGTCGTCGAGTTGCTGGTTGAACGCGACCGCGCTGATGACGACCCCGGCCAGGCACACGAGGGCGACGACAGCGGTCGACAGCAGGAATGCCCGGCTGCGCAGCTTCGAGAACACCTCCCGTTCGGCCACCAGCCCTACCGCACCGAGGAAGCTCACCGGCCTCATCCCACCACCTCCCGGAAGATCTCGGCCAGCGAGGGCCGCAGCCGGTTGAACCGCCCCACCTCGCCGGCGTCCACCGCGCGCCGCAGGACGTCCTGCGCGGCGGCCTCGTCGGCGTCGAATACCGCCCTTCCGGCCGCGAGCTGGACGAGCTGGACGCCGGGAACCGACCCCACCCAGGCCGGGTCGCCACCCTCCAGCTCGTAGCGCCGGCCGGCGTGCTCGCTGCGGAGCTCGGCCCGGGAGCCCGCCACCCGGATCCGGCCGGCCGCGATCACCACCAGGTCGTCGCAGAGCCGCTCGACCAGGTCGAGCTGGTGGGAGGAGAACAGCACGGCGGCACCCGCGGCCGCCCGCTCCTGCAGCACCCCGGCGACCGCGTCGACCGCGAGCGGGTCAAGACCCGAGAACGGCTCGTCGAGGATCAGCACGCCGGGTTCGTGGACGAGGGCGGCTGCCAGCTGGGCTCGCTGCTGGTTGCCGAGCGAGAGGGTCTCGACCAGGTCGTCCAGTCGTTCCTCCAGGCCGAGCCGCACCAGCAGGGCACGGGCGCGGGCGGTCGCGTCTGTCCGCGGGTAGCCGTGCAGGCGGGCGAGGTAGGCGACCTGCTCGAGCACCCTCATCTTCGGGTACAGCCCCCGCTCCTCCGGCATGTAGCCGAACCGGCGCCGGTCCTCGCCGGTCACCGGGGCGCCGTCCAGGCGGATCTCGCCGGAGTCGGCGGCCAGGACGCCGAGGATGATCCGCATGCTGGTGGTCTTGCCTGCACCGTTACCGCCGACGAAGCCCGTCAGTCGGCCCGGCGCGACCCGGAAGGTCACCTCGTCGAGCGCGCGGAGCTCGCCGAAGGACTTGGTGACCCGCATCAGCTCGAGCATGCCTCCGACGCTACCGTCCCCGACGGGCGGGTCGGCGCAGGACGGTCCGCTTGCTCTTGACAAGCATGCTTGTTTTTTGCAAGCTTGCTTGCCAGGAGCCTTTTTCACCCCGAGGGAAGGACCGATCATGACCAACTTCTTCGTGAACCTGCCGACCGCGGACGTCGAGCGGGCGAAGACCTTCTTCACCGCCATCGGCTGGGGCATCAACCCGCTGTTCACCGACGACAATGCCGCCTGCGTGGTGATCGACGACGACAAGTTCCTGATGGTGCTCCGGCGCGACTTCTATGCCGGCTTCCTCGACAACAAGCAGGTCGGCGACCCGGCCACCACCTCGCTGGCACTGATCTCGTTCAGCCTCGACTCCCGCGAGGCTGTGGACGAGTTCGCAGCCAGGGCCGAGGCGGCCGGCGCCAGGCTGGGCAGGACGCAGGACTACGGGTTCATGTACCAGCGCCAGTTCGACGACCCGGACGGCAATCACTTCGAGCCGTTCTGGATGGACCCGGTCGCCGCCGAGCAGGGTCCCGAGGTCTACCTGGCCGAGCAGGCCGCCGAGACCGGGGCCTGAGCGGCGGCGGATGGCTCGCACCTACGGCCAGCACTGCGGCGTCAGCGCGGCCCTGGAACTCGTCGGGGAGCGCTGGGCGCTGCTGATCATCCGCGACCTGCTGGTCGGGCCGCGGCGCTACACCGACCTGAAACAGGGCCTGCCCAGGATCCCGACGAACATCCTGAGCGCGCGGTTGAAGGAACTCCAGGAGGCCGGGCTGGTCCGCCGGGCCCACCTGGCGCACTGTGGACTGGTCTACGAGCTCACCGACACCGGCCACGGCCTCGAGGACGTCGTGCTCACGCTGGGTCGCTGGGGGTTCGCCGCGATGGACGAGCCGGATCCGGCCGACGTGGTCACCGCCGACTCGCTGACCATCGCCCTCCGGGCGGCGTTCCGCCCCGAGGTGGCCGCGACCCTGCCCGCGACGAGGTATCGGCTCCGGCTGGACGGCGTCGACCTGCTGATCGACGTCGCCGCCGACGGGCTGCGGGTCAGGCCGTTGGGCGCGCTTCGTCCGGTTGACGGCCGGACGGACGCCGCCGGCCCGCCCCCCGACCTCGAACTCGTCGCCGGACCCGGGCTGTTCCAGGTGTTCGCCGGGCGGGTCCGGCCCGGGGGTGCGCCGGTCGACGGCGTGGTCGTCGCCGCCGGTGGCGATGTGGCCCTGCTCGGGCGGTTCACGGCAACCTTCAGCCCGCCCGTCCGGGACGAAGACTTGCTACCTACGCTTGCGTAACCTACGCTTCAGTCAAGTACCGTAAGTTACGCGAAGTAAAGTAGGTGACCATGGCTGCTGCCCAGTTCCTTCCCGCTCCGAAGCCCGCCCTGCGAGGCTGGCTGCACGCCGGCATGACGCCGGTGTTGCTGCTGGCCGGGATCGTGTTGCTCGTCCTCACCCCGGCGCTCCCGGCGCGGCTGGGAGCCGCGGTGTGGCTGCTCGGTTCGCTGGTGCTGTTCGGCACCAGCGCGATCTACCACCGCGGCAAGTGGACGCCGCACGTGCTGTCGGTGCTGCAGCGGCTGGACCACTCGAACATCTTCATCTTCATCGCCGCCACCTACACCCCCCTGGCGCTCGTCCTGCTCGACGGCACCCAGGAGATCCTGCTGCTGAGCCTGGTGTGGGGAATCGCGGTCGCCGGAGTCGCCGTGACGCTGCTCTGGCCGGGACGCCCGCGCTGGCTCGACGTCGCGCTCTACGTCCCGATGGGCTGGGTTGCGCTCGGCTGGCTCGGCGACTTCTGGGCGGCCGGGGGTGCCGCGGTGGTCTGGCTGCTGCTGCTCGGCGGCGTCCTGTACACCGTCGGAGCGGCGGTGTACGCCACCAAGTGGCCCAACCCTTCCCCGACCTGGTTCGGCTTCCACGAGATCTTCCACGCCTGCACGATCGCTGCGGCGGCCTGCCACTTCGCCGCGATCGCGGTTGCCATCCTCGGCTGACTCCGCGCCCGCGCGGCCGCTCTCGCCGTGAGCGGCCATCGTCGCCGGCCGCCACCCGTCCAACGCCGACAGCCAGCCTTCATCACCGACAGCCACTCTTCATCACCGACAGCCACCCTCCAACGCCCACAGCCACCCTCCAACGCCCACAGCCGGCCCGACCGACAGCCACCCTTCGTCATCGACAGCCAGCCTCCAACGCCGACAGCCACCCTTCATCACCGACAGCCAGCCTTCATCACCGAGGGCCAGCTCCCGGGCACTGGCGCTCGACGCCAGAGGCTGGCCCTCGACGCCGGACCAGGCCTGCGGACGCGGGTCCCCCACGGGTGTGAGATGTCGAGTTCCGGGCCCCGGCTCCCCAAGACGGCCCGCTCCTGCTAACGTCTGACAACGTTGCCATTGCCGAGCCGCGGAGGCGTCGGCAAGACCACGCCGATGTGGACGGAGACCGACGTTGACCACCGAATCGACCGCAGCACGCTCCCCGCGCGCCGCCCTCACCCGCGCCTGCGCCCTGGGCGTGGCCCTGCTGATCGGGACGGGGGCGAACCTGTTGGCGGTCACCCCCGCCGGCGCGGAGACCATGGACCCCCCGGTCAGCACCAGCTGGCTCGACCACTACTTCAACAACAAGGGGATCGGCAGCGACGCCAGCGGCGACACCCCGAACCTCGAGGGCAACAAGGCCTTCCACCGGGCCAACCTGAACGCCGGCGGGGCTGAGCTCGAGCACGGCCTCACCGTCGGCGCGGTCTCCCAGCTCCCGACCGATCCCACGCTCAGCTACGTGACCGCGGGCGCCACCGTCGGGCAGTACTACGACAACATCGAGGCGAGCGGGCAGACCATCGACACCTCGGTCGCGCTCGGCTCCGGCTCCGCCTCGCCGGCGACCAGGATCGGCCTGGTGTGGACCGCCCACAACGCCAGCTCGATCACCACCACCCCGACCTTCACGCTGAGCTACGCCGACGGCACGACGTCGACCGTCCAGCTCCCGGCGGCGGACTGGTGCTCGAGCGGCAACGCGAACAATGTCCCCGTGGCCGCCCGCAAGGCCCGCTACGGCGACTCCGCCACCTGCACGATCTTCGCCACCCCCGCGGTCGCCCTGACCGGCGTCCTCGACGCGATCACCCTGCCGAACGAGAAGCGGGTGCACATCTTCGCGATCGCCTCCGACGCCGACACCAGCAA
>JAVHXR010000116.1:3138-7680 GCA_031119515.1 Propionicimonas sp. | reverse complement strand
ACGACGACCCGACCGGCCCTCACGCGGTCTCGCGAGCGCGGAAGACCGCCTTGGCACCCTCCATCAGCAGGAAGATGGCCACCGCGAACGCAAACGGGATCATCCACCCCCGCCAGTCGATCGGAGCCGAGTTGAACCAGGTGTTCAGCACCGGCAGGTAGGCGAACAGCAGCTGCAGCACGATCAGGATCCCCACCACTCCCCAGGCCAGCGGGTTGCCGCCGATCGCCTCCCGGCGCAGGCTCGACTCCCGCAGGAACCGGGAGTTGAACAGGTAGGCCGCCTGACCGAGAGCGAGGGTGTTCACCGCCCAGGTCTGCGCACCCACCTGGCTGACGCCGAGCCCGAGCGCGAGTTCGAAGGTGGCGAGGGTGGCGCCAGCGATGACCACCGAGGCGACCGCGAGCCGCGGCAGGTACTTCGCGCTCACCAGCGGAGAATTCGGCGGACGGGGCGGGCGGCGCATGATGTCGGGCTCGGCCGGCTCGTAGGCCAACGCCAGCGAGAGGGTCACCGCGGTGATCATGTTGACCCACAGGATCTGGACCGGATCCAGCGGCATCACCAGTCCGAACAGCACCGCCACCAGCACGACCAGCGACTGGGCACCGTTGGTCGGCAGCAGGAACAGCACCGACTTGTGCAGGTTGTCGTGGATCCGCCGTCCCTCCTCGATGGCGTACTCGATCGTGGCGAAGTTGTCGTCGGCCAGGACGATCTCCGCCGCCTCCTTGGTGGCCTCGGTGCCCTTGATTCCCATCGCGACGCCGACATCGGCCCGCTTCAGCGCGGGGGCGTCGTTGACGCCGTCGCCGGTCATCGCCACGACCTCCCCGTTGGCCTGCAGCGCCTTGACCAGGCGGAGCTTGTGCTCGGGGCTGGTGCGGGCGAAGGTCTCCGTCCGATCGACGATCAGCCGCAGTTCCTCGTCGGTCGCGGCTTCCAGCTCCGCGCCGGTCACGGCAGCCTCGGTGGCCTCGTCGAAGATCCCCATCTCGCGCGAGATCGCGGTAGCGGTGCCGGCGTGGTCGCCGGTGATCATGGTCACCTTGATGCCGGCGGTGTGGCAGGTGGCGATGGCGGTGATCGCCTCCGGCCGGGGCGGGTCGACGATTCCGGTCAACCCGAGCAGCACCAGCCCGGAGAGGCTGTCGTGGTCGAGCGCCTCCTCACCTGACGCGGGGCGGCTGGCGGCAGCGAGAACCCGCAGCCCCTGGCCGGAGAGCCGCTCGATCTCGGCCTCCCACCAGGCCCGGTCCAGCGGCTGCTGCCCGCCGGTCGCGGACAACTCCGTGGTGCTGCGGTCGAGCAGCCGGTCGGGGGCGCCCTTGACCAGGATCACCGCCTTGCCCTCGGGGGTGGCGTTGGCGGTCGCCATGTACTTGTGCCCGGAGTCGAACGGCAGCACCTGGGTGCGCTGGTAGCTGGCCGCGTCGAAGCCGGCCTTCAGCCCGAGCGTCCGCAACGCCCCCTCTGTCGGTTCGCCGACCAGCCCCCAGCGTCCGTCCGCGCCCTGGCTGACAACGGCGTCGTTCACCACGGCCATCGCGGTCACGACCGCGCGCAGGTCGCCCCGCTCGGCCAGCCCCACCGGGTGGCCGGCCAGCGAGATCGACCCGGCCGGGTCGTAGCCCAGCCCATCGGCGGCGTACTCCCCCGCCCGGGTCACCACGGTCCGCACGGTCATCTCGTTGGTGGTGAGCGTCCCGGTCTTGTCCGAGCAGATCCTGGTCACCGAGCCGAGGGTCTCGACCGCCGGCAGCTTGCGGATGATCGCGTTCCGCTTCGCCATCTGCTGGACGCCGAGCGCCAGCGTGATCGTCACCAGCGCCGGCAGCCCCTCAGGGATCGCCGCGACCGCGAAGCCGATCGTGGCCGAGATCAGATCGCCGGCCGGCATTCCGTGCAGCAGCTTGCCGATCGCCACCATGACGACCGCCATCACCGCGATCACCCCGGCGAGCCGTTTGCCGAACGCCGTGATCTGCCGGGTGAGCGGGGTGTCGAAGGTCTCGATGTCGGCCAGCATCGTCGTGATCCGGCCGATCTCCGCCTGGGCTCCGGTGGCGGTGACCACGCCGACGCCCTGGCCGGCTGCGATGATCGAGGACGAGAACAGCATCGAGGACCGGTCGCCGATACCGGTCCCGGCGGCCACCGCGTCCACGCTCTTGGTGGCGGGCACGGCCTCGCCGGTCAGCGCCGCCTCCTCGGCCCTGAGGTTGCTCGCCTCGATCAACCGCAGGTCGGCCGGGACCTTGGCGCCGGCGGAGACCCGGACGATGTCTCCGGGGACGAGGTTCTCGGCGGGAATCGACCGCCACTCGCCATCGCGCCGTACCTGTGCCTCGGCCGACAGCATGCTCTTGATGCCCTCGAGGGCGTGCTCGGCCCTGCCCTCCTGGACGAAGCCGATCACGGCGTTGATCACCGCCACCGCCAGGATCACCCAGAAGTCGATCCAGTCGCCGAGCGCGGCCTTCAGGGTCGCGGCGGCCAGAAGGATGTAGATCAGGATGTCGTCGAAGTGCTTCAGGAACCGCTTCACCGCGGAGTCGCGCGGCGGTTCGGGCAGCCGGTTCGGGCCGTGGCCCGCGAGCCGCTCCCGGGCCTCCTCCGAGGTCAGCCCCGCCGGGCTCGAGCCGAGCTCGGACAGCGCCTCGTCCACGCCCAGGGCGTGTGCGGGGCCGGGCTCCGCGGTGGGCTGCTCGATGATGGACATCCGACCTCCCCAGCGCCGGCCCGCACGGGCCGCTCCGCTCGGGGAAAACCTAGCAGTCCGCGGGTAGCCGTCCCCGGCATCGCCCCGGCTGGCGGGACAGGTAGTGTGGCCGGCGTGAGCGACTTCGACCTCGACCCCGCCGTCCGCCCCCAGGACGACCTCTTCCGCCACGTGAACGGACGCTGGTTGGCGGTCACCCCGATCGCAGACGACAAGGCCGCCGCCGGCGGGTTCGTCGATCTCCGCGACGAGGCGGAGCTCGCGATCCGCGACATCGTGACCGGCCTGTCCGGGGCCGCGCCGGGCACCGAGGCGGCCCAGATCGAGCACCTCTACGGCTCGTTCGTCGACGTCGACCGGGTGAACGCCCGCGGGCTCGACCCGCTTGCCCCGATCCTCGCCGAGATCGACGCGATCGACGGCCTCGACGACCTGCTGGACTACTTCGGGCGCAGCCTGCGCCGCGGCACCGGCGCCCCGTTCGCGGTCGACGTCGACGCCGACCCCGGCGAGCCGGCCCGCTACTCGCTGTTCCTCGCGCAGGCCGGGCTCGGCCTGCCGGACGAGGAGTACTACCGGCTCGAGCAGCACGGCGACATCCTGCGGGCCTACCACGAGCACCTCGACCGCACCCTGATGATGGCCGGGATCTCCGGCAGCGCCGCCGGCGTGATCGTCGACCTGGAGACGGCTGTCGCCGGGCTGCACTGGGACAAGGTGCGCACCCGCGACCTGGTCGCGATGTACAACCCGACCAGCCTGGCCGACCTCGATGCCACCGGGTTGGCGTGGAGCCGAGTCCTGGCCGCAGCCGGACTAGGCGTCGACACGGTGATCGTGATGCAGCCGTCCTACGTCGAGGGGCTGGCCGGGCTGCTCATCGAAGCGAGGGTGGAGGACTGGAAGACGTGGGCGAAGTGGGCGGCGACCTCCCACCTGTCGCCCTTCCTGCCCGAGGCGATGGCCCAGGCCAGGTTCGACTTCTACGGGACCGTCCTGCAGGGCACGCCGGTGATCCGGGAACGCTGGAAGCGGGGGGTCGACCTCGTCGAGCGGTATCTCGGCGAGGCGGTCGGCAAGCTGTACGTCGAGCGCCACTTCTCACCGGTCGCCAAGCAGCGGATGGACGACCTCGTCGCCAACCTGATCCAGGCCTACCGGGTCTCGATCACCGCACTGGACTGGATGACCGACCAGACCAGGGTGGAGGCGCTGGCGAAGCTCGAGCGGTTCACCCCGAAGATCGGCTACCCCGAGAAGTGGAAGGACTACTCTGCGCTCGAGATCGTCCCCGGCGACCTGCTCGGCAACGTCCTGCGCGCCGCGAGCTTCAGCTTCGACGAGGAGGTCGGCAAGCTCGGCGGTCCGATCCGCCGCCACGAGTGGCTGATGACGCCGCAGACCGTGAACGCCTACTACCACCCGCTGCGCAACGAGATCGTGTTCCCCGCGGCCATCCTGCAGCCGCCGTTCTTCGACGCCGCAGCTGACGACGCCGTCAATTACGGCGCGATCGGTTCGGTGATCGGCCACGAGATCGGCCACGGCTTCGACGACCAGGGATCCACCTGCGACGGCGAGGGCCGGCTGCGGGACTGGTGGACCGCCGAGGACAAGGCCGCCTACCAGGCCAGGACGGGCGCGCTGGTCGACCAGTACGACAACCTCCGCCCCACCCAGGTGCCCGAGGTGAAGGTCGACGGACGACTCACCTTGGGCGAGAACATCGGCGACCTCGGCGGGCTGGGGATCGCCTACCGGGCCTGGCAACTGGCCACGGACGGGGTCGAGCCCGGCCCGGTCGACGACCTGTCCTCGCC
>JAVHXR010000116.1:0-3128 GCA_031119515.1 Propionicimonas sp. | reverse complement strand
GCGCTGGTCACCGGCGCCGCCCGCGGCATCGGCGGCGCGGTCGCGGCGGCACTGTCCGCGCAGGGACACCCGGTGGCGCTGCTCGACCGCGACCCCGGGGTCGGGGCGGCAGCCGCCGTCCTGCCCGGACCGGCGGTGGGCCCGGTCGACGACCTGTCCTCGCCGCAGCGGTTCTTCCTGTCCTACGCCCGGGCGTGGCAGACCAAGCGGAGGGACGAGGCCCTGCGCCAGCAGGTCGCCACCGATCCCCACTCGCCGGAGGAGTTCCGCGTCAACCAGGTGGTGCGCAACGTCGACGCCTACTACGACGCCTTCGCGGTCCGGCCCGGAGACGCCGCCTGGCTCGACCCCGAGCAGCGGGTCACCATCTGGTAGCGACGCCCGCCGCCGGGGCTCGGTGCTTGCCATCCCGGGCCTGGGGGCTCTCGTCATCCCGGGCTCGCCCCGGGATCTCACACCCCGACCACCCCAGAGATCCCGGCATCCGCCGGGATGACACTGCAACGCCCCGCGACCCCAGGGCTAAGGTCATTCGTCATCCCGGGCTCGCCCCGGGATCTCACACCACCGACCACCCGCAAGAGATCCCGGCGTCCGCCGGGATGACACTGCAAGGCCGCTCCATCCGCCGGGATGACACTGTCCGGCGCCGTCATCCCGGGCTCGCCCCGGGATCTCAGCCACCCGACCGCCCCAGAGATCCCGGCGTCCGCCGGGATGACACTGCAACGCCCCGCCACCCCGGGGCTTGGTCATTCGTCATCCCGGGCTCGCCCCGGGATCTCAGCCACCCGACCGCCCCAGAGATCCCGGCATCCGCCGGGATGACACTGTCCGGCCCCGTCATCCCGGGCTCGCCCCGGGATCTCAGACGGTGACCTTCAGCCCGGTCCGGCCCGGCCGCGGCAGGACGAACCGGGCGCCTACCTCGCCCGCCCGCTCGGCCCAGGGCCGGGTGCGCTCGCTGGCGTAATTGCAGTAGAAGGTCGGCTCCCCGGCCGACCCGAGCACCACCCGGGCGATCGCGGCATCGTCGGGGTGCGCGTAGCCCATCCCGTCGGTGGAGACCAGGAACCGGGACGACTCCAGCGCCCCGAGCAGGCCGGCCGTCACATTGCCGTCGCTGCCATGGTGCGGCAGCTTCACCAGGTCGAACCGCGGCCGCGCCTCGCCCACGAACTCGCCGAAGCGGGCCAGGTTCTTCGTCAGCGGCTGGGCGTGGGCGTCGCCGGGCAGCAGCAGCCGCTTGCCGCCGTACTCGAGGACGAACGCGATGCTCGACCCGTTGGCCGGCGACGAGTCGCGGCCGGCACCGGACGCCAGCCGCTCCAGCGCCGCCAGGTCAAGCCGGTCGGGCAGGGGTGCGGCCCGCCTGGGACGGGCGGCGACCGCGGCCCCCTGGCCGCCGGCACCTCCACCGGGAACCAGGCCGGCCCGGCGGACCACCGTCTCCCACTTCGCCGCCAGAGCGGTCAGCTTGGGCCCGTTCGGGGCGAGCACCGCGATCCTCGCCCCGCCGGCCAGGTCGATCCAGCGCAGCGGCGCCCGGTCGCCCAGGGCAACCGGACCGCCGGTCCCCGCCCCCGGGCTGTTCGGGAAGCCGGTGTTCCAGCCGTAGCCGCCCAGCGCGATCCGACGGGTCAGCTGCTCGCCGTGGACCGGTCCGAGGACGCTGCCCCCGGCGGCGCAGTGGACGTATCCGTTGAACCAGATCTCCCCCACCCGGCTCCGCAGGCCGGGATCGTCGAGCAACTCCAGGGCACCCCCGATGTGGTCCTCGTCGATGTGGGTGACGACAAAGACCTCGTAGTGGCCGTCGCGGCGGGCGGCGAGGCCGGCCCGGACGCCATCCCAGGACGGCTTCGGCCCGGCGTCGACAAGCAGCTTGTGGGTGCCTCCCCGGGTTCCCCACTCCACCACGACGGCGTCGCCCTGACCGGCCGGCAGCATCTCGACGCTGAACACCTGCTCACCCCAACCTGACGTCAACCTGGCCGTGCGCCAGGACGAGCAGCCCGACCAGCAGGCCGTCGGCCAGCAGCCGGCGCCTGGCGACGGTGAGGGCGGTCGCCAGGTCCGTCCCCCGGCCGTCGGCGAGCGCCTCGAGCAGCGCGGTGCCGACTCTCGCCCCCTGCGCCCCGGAGAGCCTCGCGAGCAGCCCGACCACCGCCGCCGCGCCACGCGAGGTGAGCGTCCCGGCGAGCGTTCCGGCATTGTCGCCGAGGATCGCCGAGGCGCACGACACCAGCACGACCAGCGGCATCGGGTCGCCGGGGCGGCCGAGGTCTGCCGGGCTGATGTCGGGCCGGTGCAGGACCGACGGCCACCCCCGGCTCGACCGGCTGATCTCGATCATCGCCTCGCCGTCGTCGAGGTCGGTGTGGGCCAGCAGGAGCAGCAGTTGCGGCCGCGACCGCCCGACCCGCCCCCGCCAGTCCGACCAGGACGTGGCGCGCTCCACCGGCGCGAACAGCCGGACGGCGGCGTCCTCGAGCCCCGCCGACGGCAGCGCGGCCGGGTCGGCGCCCTCGTCCGCCCTGGCCACGGCGGCGAACAGCACCGGACTGAGGGCGAGTCGCTGGACGGGCACCCGCTCGACGCCCGGGCCGACCAGCACGTCGCGGATGATCGTCCGGGTCAGCCCCCAGAAGGCATAGGGACACACCAGGCCCGGCCCCGCCCGTTCACATCGCTGCCCGGGCGGCGGCGGGTCGATGGCATGCTCACAGAGCCGGGCCGCGCGGCGCGGCGCGGTCGCGTCGTCGACGAGCTCGAGGGGCAGCAGCCGGGCCTCCTCGTCCACCACGAGCGTGACGACTCCCGCCTGCCCGATGCCGAGCGGTGCGATCAGGTCCCGCAGGCTCGCGCCGGCCCGGGCGAGCCTGATCAACAGGGCGAGCGCCTCCGGGTCCTGCAGCCGGTCCGGCGGCTGGTCGCGGCCGAGCACCTGCGAGGCCTCGAGCTCGATCTGGCCGACAAGTTCGGCCAGCTTCGCCAGCGACACCCTCGCCCCGTCGGTTCGCCAGCGGGTCAGCTCGGCGGCGGTGGCGTCCAGCAGCGCGTCGCCCCGGGTCGCGATCCGCGACGGGCTCGCCCCAGCGGAGCTGGCCTGGACCGCCAGCCTCACC
>JAVHXR010000002.1:15032-27576 GCA_031119515.1 Propionicimonas sp. | reverse complement strand
CCCCGCATGCGCCAGCGTCATGCCCCATGCGCCCAGCGGCAGGCCGCCGGCCCGGCGCAGCGCCTCCGGCAGCGGCGCGCGGAACAGCCGGATCCGCTCCGCCGTTTCGGCCAGGGCGCCGAGGAGGTCGCGGCGACGTGAGGTGACCTGCGCCGCCCACTGGATGTCATCGAGCCCGGCAGGCCGATGCCCCTCATCGAGGGGGTTGAGGCGGTTGCGGAGCCCGTGGCCGAGGATGATCGCCTGCCCGCCAACGGACTTTACGACGGCGGTGTGCTCGCCCTTGGGGTCGGAGGGGATGTAGACCTTGCGGCCGAACGGGATCGACCGCGTGTAGAGGCTCTTGGCGAGCGAGGACTTGCCGCTGCCGACGATCCCGGCCAAGACGATGTTCGGGGCGGTGATGATCCCGCGCTGATACAAGGTCCACGGGTCGAACACGAACGATCCGCCCGAGTAGAGGTCCTGGCCGACGAAGACGCCCTGGCTGCCGAGGCCGGCTTCGGCCAGGAACGGATACTGCCCGGCCAAGGTCGCGGAGGTGTCCTGGTGCTTCGGGAGCCGGAACCGGCCCGGTGTCCGCAACGCAGCCGCGCCGGACTCACCACCGGCGGGCAGGTAGGTCGTCGCACGCTTCTCGGCCTGCGCCGCCTCCCACTTCGCCTTCGCCTCTTCGTGGCGGGCCTGGCGGGCGTCGGTCTCGACCTGCGTGGCTGCCTTCTGCCTCGCCTTGCGGTGACGGCGCCGCTCGCCCTCGGGCCCGACCAGGACGCTGGTGTGCAGACGGCCCTCCTCGCCAGTCACAGCGCGAGCCCCCGGCTCGACGCGGCAGCGGCGCCGGGGCGGCGAGCGAACCAGTCGGTCGCCTCCCGCCGGGCGCGCGCCGGCTCCCGCTCCCCACGGCGGGCAGCGGGCTCCGGGGTGTCGATTCCGAGGAGCGCCGGGTCCGGTGCCGCGTCGTACTCACGCAGCAGCGAGACGTGACCGAGGAACGGGCTGTAGGTGAGCGCGTAGACATCCTTGGTCGCCATCTTGTCGAGCGCCCCGCGCGGCGGGGCGTCGTAGACGTAGCCGTTAGCGAGGGCGTCCTGCACGGTGTCCTCGCCGTAGTCGTACCCGGCCAGGTGCTCGATCGCCGCGTCCGTGCCGGAGGCGTGGATGAGGTCGAGCATCTTGTCGCCCTCGGAGCCGTCGAGGAACACGACGCCGATCCACCGCCGGCCCGTGACCGATTCTGCGGCGTCGGGCGGCTGGGTGCCGTGCTCGGCCAGCTCGCTCAGCGCGTCCGCGTTCACCATCGCGGCGTCGGCGATCCGCTCGGGGAACAGTCCCTCGTTCTCCGGGCTCGTGCCGGGGTTGTCGAGCGCGTACTGCCGCGCCTCGCCGGCGGCGGAGAGGAACACGGCGAGCTCGCGCACCGCCTTGTCCGGGGCGACCGGGGCTCCGGCGCCGGTGAACAGGTCCCGCCCCTCGACGGCCTCCCCGGTCGTGGTGTCCTCGACGCGGTAGCCGTAGCGCTGATGCTCGCCCAGCGGCGTGTCAGGCCACACCGTCAGCGTGAGGGTCCCTGCTTGCGCCACGGTCCGCTCGGGACCGGGCAGGTCGATACTCGCCGGCTCGGCGGGGTGCCAGGCGATGCGGCCAGAGTGCTGCGACGCAGCGTTCAGCCGCTCCTCGACCGCATCCAGCAGCGTGCCGGCCTGGTGCAGCTCGTCCGCAGCCGCCAGGGCCGAGGTCGCCCCGGCCGTCTGGTTCCCGGCGTCGTCGTGCGCCCGTCCGCGGTGCGTGATGTGGGCGGCGGCGAGCTGGTCGACCACCTGCCGCAGCGACCGCACCCCGCCCAGCAGATCGCCGATCACCGGGTAGGTGTCAGCGGGGTCGGTGAAGGCACGGGAGGCGTGGGCGAGGCCGCGCAGGGCTTGGAACGCCTCGTCGGCGTCCTTCCGGGGGTCATCGAAGGTCGGCATGATCGTGTCTCCTCAACGGATCGAATGAAGTGATGTCCGGCAGGTGCGCCGGGTCAGACTGACCGGCACAGCGGCAGCGCGGCTGCGGTGAACGCGACCGCCTGCTGACCGACCAGGCGCCGTGTCTCGCAGGAGGCTTGGATGGCGGCCTGCTCGACGGCGGCCACGGCGGCGTCGAGCTCATCGACACTCGACGCGGAGACCGAGACGAGGCCGCTCACGCGGAGGACGCCGTGCCCGGCGGTCAGGTCGGCTTCCTGCTGGAGCACGTCATCCAGCTCGGCGGACGCGCCCGCGTCCTCGACCTGCCCGATCTTCCTCCGCTGGTTCGCGTCGCTGATGAGCTCGGTCTTCTTCTTCCGCAGGTCCCGTGCGGCTTGGTCGGCGCGTACCGGGGTGTAGTGGAGGGCGAGGGTGCGGAGGATGCCGTTGGAGAGCACGAGCGGGGCGAGGAACCCCGGATAGACCTGCGAGCGCGGCCACTCCGAGACCCACAGCACGGCGTGGTGCGCGGAGTCCGACCGCAGCCGCTCCCACGTCTCGGTGACCGCGACCGGGCCGGCGGTGGCGAGGTCGCGGCCGAGCTGCCCGTGCCGTTCCAGCGCGGGCGCGGCGGCCGGGTCGTAGGCGGAGCGGAGGATGACGGCGACCTCGCCGGGCGTGAGCCATCCCGTGCTGGTGAGCTCTGCGGCGCGCAGCGCGGTCGTCAACGTGGTCATCTCCTGGCGCAGCACCGCGGCCGCGCCGCGCATCCCGCCGCCGGAGGTTCTGATCTGCCGTCCTGCGGCCTTCATGTCCAGGGCGAGCGAGATGGTCGTCGCGTGCCGTTCGCCGGCGGGGCCGGCGCGCTCGATGAGCTCCTTGTAGGTCGTCGCGGTCCAGGAGCCGTCGTCGGTGCCGTGCTGGCGCCACCACTCCGCCAGGCCCGTACCGGAGTCCGGAAGGGTCCGCTCGGAGACCTGGATGCGGGCGATGCGCCCGGAGCGGCACGCGGCGGCCAAGACGCGGCCCCAGCCGGAGACGCGGCGCTGCTGCTCGCCGGGATCGAGGAGCACGAACGCCGGATGCGAGACGCCGAGGATCGCCGTCAAGGTCTGCGCGTGCGGGTCGTGGATCATCGCCGCCCCGGTCTCCGGGTCCTCCCACTCCCGCAGCGGCCCGGCGTCGCCCGGCAGGGCGAGGGTCCCGGCGGGGCGGGGCTTGATGACGCGGCGCCGGTAGACGAGCTGCCCGAGGTACGTCCTCGCAGCCCAGCGGAAGACGATAGGAACCCACTCGATGACCTTCCGCCCGCCGGCCGGGATGACCGCGAGCAGAGCGGCTCCGGCCCAGAGGGGCGAGGTCCAGGCCAGGCCCATGCCCCCGGCGGTGTAGAGGGAGGCGACGACGGTGAGGATCCCCACCCCGAGCACGACGAGCTGCGGCAGGGACAGGCCGAGCATGATGCCCCGCTTGGTGAGGCGGGAGAACTGCACGGGGTTCAGCGGGTAGTCGCTGTGCGTGTTGGTCGCCATCGTCTACTCCTTCCCAGAGGACGGCTTGGACGACGGCGGAGGTGCCGGGTCCGAACGAGGCGGCGTCGAGGAGGCCGGAGCCTGCGACGGCGCGGACGATGACGCCGCCGGCGCGGGCCGGCCCGCCTGGGTCTGCGCGGGCGGCACCGGAGGAGGGGACGCCTGCTCCGCGGCCGCGCCCGCGTGTCCCTCGGCGGCTCCGCCGACCGCGCCGCCGAGCTTCGGCCCGGCGGTCGCGGCGCCCTTGACGACCGCGGCACCGGAGACCACGGCGGCACCGACTGGCCCCGCCGCCGCACCCGCACCTGCGGCACCCGCACCAGCACCGGCGGCCCCAGCCCCCGAGCCTGCTCCGGCCCCTGCCCCGGCTGAGGAAGCTCCACCGGCAGCCGCACTCGAGCCCGCCCCCGCCCCGGAGGCGGATGCCGTCCCGCCCGCAGGAGCGGTGGGTGCCGCGCCGCCGGAACCGCCTGATCCGCCGCCGCTGCTCGGTGACAACGGACCACGCGCATGGCATGGGGGCCGCCGTCGAGCACCTTCTTCGCGCTGTCGGCGGAGGGGGCGGCGGGGATCGGGATGGGCCGGTTGAGGGCGGACTTGGCCTCCTGCTCGGAGCTCATCGCGTGGTACATATCGAACCCGACGAAGCTCAGAAACTTGTAGGTGATGTAGGGCGCGAACGCCGCGACGAACATGAGGACGACGCCGGCGATGGGGTCGCTGATGGAGGCGAGGTCGGCTTCGATGGGCGAGGCGACCTGGCCGATCGCCACGAGGAAGATCACGACGAGCACGAGCTTGGAGAAGATCAGGGCGATGACGAAGGTGGCCCACTTGGCGAACCACCCCTTGGTCGCGTCCCAGGTCGCCCCGGCGAGGGCGACCGGGCCGAAGACGATCGCCACCAGGAGCAGCGCCTTCCTGATGAGCAGGGAGAACCACACGATGGCCGCCGCGCTGAGGGCGAGGCCCGCGAGGAAGATCGTCAGGATCGCGCCGACGCCGGGCGCGGCGAGGTTGATGCCCGCGAGCCCGGTGGCGAGGAGCGCGATCTGGGTGCCCATCGTCTCCATCGAGTTCCCGGTGGCCTGCACGATGCCGACCGCGAGCTGGTCGGTCACTTCCAGCAGCAGGGCGGTGAGCGTGATGACCAGGAATGACCCGAGCACGCTCTTGGCGAGCCCGAGGGCGGCACGGCTGAGGGCGGTCGGGTCGCGGTGGATGAGGCCCGTGATGAGTTGCAGGCAGAAGAACACGAGCATGATGAACGCGGCGACGCCGAACAGGATGTTGTAGATGCCGACGTACTCGGCGCTCGTGACGTCCACGAGCGTCGTGGTGTCGAACACCCACCACACCGCCTCGAACAGCCAGGCGGCGGCGCCGGCCATCGCCTGGCCGAGCCAGTCGAACGGGGCCGCCACGAGAGAGGCGACGCCTTCGCCGACGAAGTCGCAGACCGAGGAGATGACCGGGACATCGCAGATGCTCACCGCAGCCACCCCCGCGGCAGGCGCATGGTCGGGGTCGTCATTAGACGGCCTGCCCCACACCCCAGAAGAAGTTGATGAGCGTCACCGCGGCACCGCAGATGATCGCCGCCCCGCAGGAGACGAGCACGCCGACCTTGCCGCGCGAGGCGAGATGGGGGTTGCTGCTGTTCGCGCCGAAACCCCAGACGATCGCCGAGACGATGAGCGCCAGGACGGAGAGGATGAGGCCGACGGTCATCACCGCACCGACGATGATGCGAAGCTGTTCGATACCCGGAAGGCCCGAGCTGTTGGGGTCGATGTCGATCACGGTTGTGCTCCCTTGACTGGTCGAGACGGTGTTCTCGACGGTCAGGTGCGCGGCATGGCTCATAAGATGGGCTAGTGGGCGACGCGAGGACAGGGACGGTTGTGTTCCTTCACGGCGTGGGCGTGGGTCCTGAGTCCTGGGACGCTCAGCTCACCGCGTTGCCGCCCGGATTCGAGGGCACCGCCCCTCCGCTTTCCGGCCTGCGCGATGCCGATGCGACGCCGTTCTCCCTGGAGGCGGCCGCTCGATCAGTACGCGATGACCTCGACCGCCGAGGTGTCGGGGAGGCGCACCTGTGCGGCCTCTCGCTCGGCGCGATGGTCGCTACCCGTTTCGCGATCGACTACCCCGAGCGAACCGCGTCGCTGACGCTGTCCGGCGGGCAGGTGCGCCCGCCTCGTGCGCTCATGGGGCTACAGAACGCGATCATGCGAGTTCTCCCCGCACGGATGGTCACTCCGCCCGGGATGAGCAAGCGCGTCTTGCTCACCATCTTGAACGCGGTAGGCAAGGTCGACTTCCAGTCGGAGCTGCCACGCATCACCGCACCGACGCTTGTGATGTGCGGCAGCAGGGATCGTCCGAATCTGCCGGCGGCACGTCAACTCGCCACCGCGATCCCCGACGCTGAACTACAGATCGTGCCCGAGGCGGGACACGAGTGGAACACGCAGATGCCCGAGGAGTTCTCCGCTCGCCTCAACAAGTTTCTCGTTCGCGTGGACATCTGAGTCGGATCGCCGTCAGAGCTGGGTGCCGAGTTCGAGGAGAAAGTTCATCCACGCGACCCCGGCGCCGGCGAGCGCCGCAGCGCCGACCGCGACGAACAGGCCGGTTCGCGCCTTGGTCGCTGCTTGGTAGCTTCCGCTGCTGGACGCGATCGCCCACACGATGGCGCAGACGATGAGCACGAGCACCGCGGTCACCAGGACGAACATGAGCAGGGCGCCGACGATGGACTGCAGCTCCGCGGAGGCGCCCACGCCGTCAAAGTTCGGAAACACGTCCATCACGCACCCCCGGCTGTGCAGGCGGCGAGAGTGGTGTCGCCGGCGGTTATGCCTTCGGCGCCGTGCTCGGTGAGCCAGGCGTCCGCGTCGACGGCCTCCTGTCCTTGCCCGCCGGGTCGGATTTCCAGGTGCAGGTGCGGGCCGGTTGACTTGCCCGAGGAGCCGACGTCGCCGATGTGCTGCCCGGCGGTGACCGTCTGCCCTTCGGCGACGTGGATGCCGGTCTCCCACATATGGGCGTAGTACGAGGCGACCCGCTCACCGCGGACGGTGTGCTCGATGATGACGAGCCCGCCATAGGAGCCGGAGTATTCGGCATGCACCACGAGGCCGTCCGCGACGGCGAGAATCGGGGTGCCGTCCGCGGCCGCGAAGTCGCTGCCGGAGTGGAAGGCCCGCTCCCCGGTCATCGGGTCCTCGCGCCACCCGAACGGGCTGGTTCGCACCCAGGTGCCCTCGGGGAGCGGGAACACGAGCCGGGTCGTCTCCGGCACGACCGGGGCCGCATCCGCCCCGCCGCCCGAGGTCGTCGGCCGGGTGAGGGCGGTCAGGATCGCCTCGGCGACCGGCTGGTAGTTCTGGTAGCGGTCGGGATACGCGGACACCTCGACGGCTTGCGCTGCCTCGCCGGGATCGAGGGACTGCCAGCCGGGGATGTCAAGCAGCCCCCGTGGCGACGGGTAGTTCGGTCCGGTCGGCCCGCCGTAGAACGCGCGGGCCTGATAGGTCGCGTCCATGAGTTCCGCGACGGTGCCCCACCCGCTCGCGGGCCGCATCTGGAACAGGCCGAGGCTGTCGTGATCGGAGCCGTTGCCGTCGTTGTCGTAGTCGCCGGACTCGGGGTAGGCGCTCGTGTTGGCGAGCATCCGCAGGCTCGACTCGGTGAGGGCGGCCATGAGCGCGATGACCACGCCAGGTCGACCGACACCGGAGGTTCGCCCGCCGACCGTGATGATCGTCGCCGCACGGGTGAGCTGCGTCTTGCCGAGGGTGATCCTGGTGCCGTCCTTGGCGGTCGCGGTGAGCGAGTCCGGGATCGGGCCGACCGTCAACGAGCCGGGCAGGCAGGCCGCCTGCGCGGACGGGTTCACCAGCGTCGCCACCCCGAGCAGCACGGACGACGGCGCCAGGAACAGCAGGGCGACCGCGACGGCGGCCAACTTCTTCATCACGGCCGGCTCCTCTCAGCGGAGAGGGTTGTCGAGCTCGGACAGCCGCAGCACCTCGCACAGCCCCGAGTTCGCTCCCCGTCCGGGGATCGGGGGCGTGCAGACGAGGAAGACCGTGAACGACACGGGCCGGGATGCCTCGACGGGGGTGGTGCCCCAGGTGCCGTCGCGGTGCCTCGTGCCGGTGATCGTGTACGCGGTCGCCCCCTCGGGAATCTGACCCGGCGCGGCCTGCTCGACAGCGGTCGCCCAGGCATCCGGGATCACGGCGGAGTCGATGGTGAGCCACTGGCGCGTCGCGTACTGCCGGAGCTGGCCCCACGCCTGTGTCGTCGGCAGGTAGGCGCGCACGTCGCTCACGAAGGCGTCGGCCTCGACGTCGGCGGCGACGTCCGCGAGCACCTGCGCGTAGTCGGAGGGGCTGTAGCCGGAGGCGGTGTCCCAGGTGAACAGGGCGTCCGAGACCGCGCGGGCGAACGCCTCGGGGCCGCCGAAGCGCGGCACCGCGGCCGGGCCCGTCCCCGTGGTCGGCGTGGGCGAAACGGTGATCGACGGCGCGGGGTCACCCGAGGGCGCCGGCTGGCTGGTCGCCGGGCCGCGCAGCAGCCCGTAGATGCCGACGCCCACGAGGATCAGCAGCACGAGGCCGCCGGCGATGGCGGCGATGAGCAGACGGCGACGGCGACGGTCGGGGTCGGCGGGGTTCATGCGCGAAGTCCTTTCCCGGACGAGTAGCGGGGTCGTCGAGAAGGTGCGCCACCACGCGCACGCGGACTCAGGCGATGTGCTCGGTGCGCGAGCGCCGCGCGAGACGGGCCGCGTCCGCGAAGGCGAGGGTGCCGGTGACGGTCTGCTCGAACCTCGCCCATTGGTCATCGGTGAGCGCCGGGCCGACCGCGGCGGGGTCGTAGTGGGTCCACCACTGGGCCATGTCGTCCCAGGTCGCGGTGAACGCGCTCAGCGGGAACGGCACCGGCTCGCCGCTCTCGACCGCTGTCAGCGTGGGCCGCTTCCCCTTCCGCCCGGCCGTCTTCGCGGCCTTCACGCGGGCGAGGGCGGCCTTCGCCAGCGCCTCCATCTCGACCGCCTTCGCCTCCTGCTCGGCCAGCCGTACCGCGGCGGCCTCGGCACGGGCCTGCTCCCGCAGCCCGGCCGGCTGGGCCGGGTCGGCGGCGAGCCGGTCGAGCTCGGCCAGGGACAGCTCCGTGTTGATCCGCAGGTGCGAGGGGTAGACCTTCTCGCCGGCCTTGATCCGCTCGACCTCCTCCGCGGCGCGTTGCCGCACCGTCTCGGGCTGGGATTCGTCGGCGGCGAGGTCTTCCAGGCGGCCGATGCGCTCGAACGTCGTGTGGGAGTCGCGGCCGGTCAGCATGATCGCGGCCTGCACCCGCGCTTCCCCTGGGGGCCTCTCCCACGGTGCCGTCAAGTTGCCGGGGCCGTCTTCCTCGGCATCATCGGCGGGCCGGAATCGGGTCGCCTCCTGGCGGCGGGCGGCGTCCTCGGCCAGCAGGGTCTTCAGCTCCCGGTAGAGCGCGGCGGCTTCGAGCTGCGTGAGCGGCTTGTGCAGGAGGTTGTCGTCCTGCTCCGCGAGGAGCTGCCCGAGCCGGTCGGAAACGCCGGACCGCACCCACACGTTCACGGTCTTCCAGCCGAGGAGCTTGATCGCGGCGAGGCGGCGGGCGCCGCAGATCAGGTGCCCGTCGAGGGTGATCGTGATGGGCTGCAACAGGCCGTTGCGGCGGATCGACTCGACCAGCGGCGCGAGGTCTCCGAGGTCGTGGCGGTGCCGCCGGCCGACCGTGATCGACTCCACGGTGCGCTCCAGCTCGATGTGCCCCGCCGGCGGCGTGCTCACGGCCCATCACCGCCTGGGGCGGCGAGGCTGACGGCGAGCACGAGGTCGTCGTCCAGCAGCAGGGCGCGCATCGGCTCGCCGATCAGCAGTCGAACGAGCAGACCGCGGCCGGCTTTCGTGTGCGCGAGGGCGGGGCCCGGGGTGCCGAGCACGATCCGCAGCAGCCCGGTCCAGGAGGAGCCGGGCAGGTCGAGGAGGGCGCGGGCCTGCCGGTCGCGGCGCAGCGTCTCGAACGCCGAGCCCCGCGACGGCGCCTCCGCGAGCCGGGAGGTGACGTACTCGACCGCGGCCCGCACGGTCTCCGGCTCCCACCCGAGCAGGCAGAACAAGCCGATCACGTTCTCAACCGCGGAGGCGACGTTCATCGTCGGCGCCGCCTCCGGCACCTCCGGCCCGTCAGCGTCGCCGGGCTCGGCGAGGGGGTCGACGTGGAAGGCGGGGTGGTAGTCGGACAGCGGGTTCTCGCGGTCGCTGAACCGCTCCGCGTCATGGAACACCGAGTACCTCGGCCGGCGGGCCTGGTGGACGGAGCACAGCAGCCCATTGCCGCGCTCCTCGCCGATGCAGGTCACCTGCACCGCCTTCGTCACCACCGCCCACGGGTCCTCCGCCCGCCGGGTCGCGGCACCCCGCATCGCCTCGAACGCCGCCGACGCGGCCTCCCACGGGTCGAGGCCGTGCTTGCGGGCCAGGGCCGCGTACTTCTCAGCCGCGTGTCGCATCAGCGCGGCCGCCTCCGGGTCATCCCGCCACGCGCCGCGGCCCTGCTCGTGCAGGCGGTTCAGCAGGGCGCGCAGCTCCTCCGAGTCCTCGAAACGGCTCCGCGGCTCGCGGGCGGTTGTGGTTCGCATTCCGGCACCTCCTGAACGGGAGGTGCGCGCACGCCATCCAGCACTCACGTTCGCCGCGATGCCGGGGACGCGCATGGCTAACTCACCCCAGCCCGATCCCTGACCGCGACACCCACGAGAACCGCTCCCCGGAACCGCGGCCGAACGCCGACACCGGCGGGAGCTTCCGCGCCCGCTCGCTCACCGAGCGCACCCCGGTCCGAGTCGCCCGGAACGTCTGCCCCGGCACCCGGCGGGCACGACGGGCGAGCTCGGCCTGGAAGTCGATCCCGCGCCCGGCGACCCGCCCCGACCGCGACACCAGCAGCTCGGACGGGCGCACCCACTCGACCCCACGAGCCTTCGCCTTCGCCGCCTCCTTCTCGTCCTTCGTCGCCGTGAGCGAGGGGTCCTTGTGACGAGCGAGCTCCGAGGTCTCCACTTCCTTGACCTTCGCCAGCCTGCGCTCCTGGTCCGCGTCGTCGCGGACGACGGAACGCGGCGTGATGTGCTCGTTCATGCGATCAGCTCCCTCTCGCTCTCCTGCCGATCAGGTGCACCCGTCAGGGCCGCCTCCGGTCTCGGGAACCACCGGCCCACGGTCGACGGGGCGACGTCGAGCTCTCGGGCGATCGCCTTGTTCGACCACCCCGCCTCCCGCAGCCGCGCGGCAATGAGCCGCCGGCCGGAGCGATCGTCCATGGGCCGCTCCTCGGCATCTGGCTCGGGCACGTCATCAGTGGTCGGCTCGACGGCACTCTCCGGTGGGGCCGCCTCGACCTCCTCGGCGGGGCGGGAGCGGACAAGCACCACGGTCAGGTGCGTCGAGGCCAGCAGCACCAGCGGCGGCACCGCGGCCACGCACGCGGCAAGCACGCCGGGCACGTCCGCGTCGGCGGCGACGACCGCGTGCAGCGCGTTCGCGGTGACCGAGATGAGCGCACCCCCGGCCAGCAGCGTCCACGGATACCAGGCCGCCTTCTGCCCGGCCAGGGCGACGACGGCGACCGTGGCGACCACGATCAGCCCGTCCACGATCACCGGCCAGGCCCACGCCTGCCCCGCATCCACACCGGAGCGGCGGGCCAGGTCCGCGAGCGCGGTGAAGCTCAGCCAGAACGCGCCGGCCGCGATCAGCACCGTCCCCGCGACGGCGGTGACCACCGCCAGCCGAGCGCCCCGGATTCGGGTGGCGGAGTTCACGAGAGCACCTGGCTTCCGACCCCCGCCACCCGGCGAGGCGGCTCCGCCTGCCCCGCTGCGGCGCTCTGCGGGCGTGCGGGTGCGGCGCCGACCGTGCGATAGGCGGAGCGGATCGTCACGAACACCTCCCGCGGCGGCAAGCCCGCGTGCTCGGCCACCGGGCCCAGCGCACCCAGCGCCGACGCCGGAGACGCGCCGGCCTCCGCGAGACGGCACGCCGCCCAGAACAAGCCCCGGTTGCGCTCGCCCTCCCCGAGCGCGGCGACCCACCCGGCCAGGCGATCCGCATCCTGCGCCCGCGACTCGGCGCCGGCGCGGCGGAACGACGGGACCGGGCACGGGTCGAGGAACTGCCGCAGCGCGGCCGCATCGACCGGACGCACCTCGGGCTCGGCGCTGTGCAGGAGCCCGTAGGAGCCGACGACCTCGCCACCGGATCGGATGATCGAGGGCGGGACGATGATGTAGCCGCCGGCACCCCGGAAGTCCACCTGCGCCTTCGCCGCCTGCCACGACGGCTGCGGGCGGTCGGGATCGGCCGGGTAGTAGGCGTGCATCCCGCCGGAGGCGCTGTGCACGAGCGCCGCCCACCCGGCCACCAGCCCGGCGCGACGGGCGCGGTCGAACGACGCGAACCCGGCATCCGAGCCCTTGGCGTCGACGTCGACCACATCCCAGCCCGACACAGGGCCGGTCGGCATGCCGATGTTCGCAGCGGGCCACCGCTTCCACCACGCCTGGACCTGCCGGGGGTCGGTCGTCGCCTCATGGAAGCCGTGCTCCACCAGCGGCCGCTTCCCGCCAGGCACGCATGGGAAGATCGGCACCTCGGCGACGACGAACCGGGCCGCCGCGAGCGGCAACGGCAGCGGCGTGACGGCCGCGAACAGGCGCCAGGGGTTCATCACAGACTCCTCACCGCGACATCGGCCGCCGACACGGCACGCTGCTCGACCGACGCCGGCGCGGTGCGCTCCGCACGCGGCCGGGGCGCGGCGTCGCGGGTCAGGCCGGGCGGGTCGCCGCCGCCGAGCTGCACGGTGTCGAGGGCATCGAGGATCAAGGCGGCGGTCTTCCGCACCCGCTCCCCGGTGGCCTGCACGACCTCGGCGGGCTCCTTGTCCTTCACCGTGCCGGCCCAGCCGGAGACGTAGGACACCGAGTAGGAGCTGGTATCCATGCCGTGCGCGGCG
>JAVHXR010000002.1:0-15022 GCA_031119515.1 Propionicimonas sp. | reverse complement strand
TCATCAGCGCCACCGACTCCGCCTCCACCTCCCCGATCCCGCGATGCTTCGCCCAATCGGGGTTGTCCGGGCCGTGCAGCCGGACGTGGCCGAGCTCGTGCGCGAGGGTCTTCACCTGCGCGGCCGGGTCCATGTTCATCCGCACCGCGACCGTGCGCGCCTGGAAGTCGGTCAGGCCGTTCGCGCCACGGATCATGCCTTCGTGCTCGACCCTGAGCACCCGGTAGCCGTCCGCCTCGACCAGCGCCGCCAAGCCGTCCCACAGCCCGGCCGGGGCCTCGCCTTCCAGGAGCCGGGGCACCGGGCGCTCGGGGAGCGGATCGCCCGTGGTCTGCGAGGCATCCCAGACGTAGGCCGGCTTCGCCGCGATCATCCGCGAGCGCACCGCCTCGCCCGGCTTCGGCTTCTCGAACCGGCCGAGCCGCCGCCAGGACTCCGCATCCTGCGGCGTCGAGGACGCGAACCGCCCCGTCACCGGGGCGAAGATCATGTAGCCGGGCTGGCCCTTGGCGACCTGCCGGCCGAGGGACTGCCATTGCTTGTACCCGGCGACGTAGGACGGCTCCGGGTCGGGGACGCGGCCCTTCTCCCAGGCGTCGAGGTGCTGGGCGAAGATCAGCAGCGTGTTCCCGAAGCTGCGTGACCGGAACCGCGCCGCGAACTCCAGCGCACGCCGCCAGTCGTCACCGGACACCACCCGCTCGACGGCACCAGCCAGCCGCGCATGCAGCTCATCGAGCTTCGCGTCCCGCGCTGCCCGTGCCTCCTCGTCCATCGCAGACCTCCTCCCGGCGAGGCTGACGGCATGTGCCGGTAGCCCTTGCGACCATGAGGTGCGCCGGGAGGATCAGAGAGCCGAGACGGACGGAACGAGTCGAGGCTACCGCCAGGCTCCGATGAACCCGACGTGTCCCATCCGGTCTACCCGCTGGGTAGCCCATCCGCGAAGAGCGCGGGGCATTCCGGGTACATGTGGCGCGAGACACGATTCACACGACGAGCCAGGCGGCACATCACATGGAGGACTCCGCCGGCCTCGGAGCGTCCTCGCGCCCTTCCGCGCTGGGTGGGTGGGGGTGCAGACGGAATTGCGTCGGCGTGATGCCGAAGCGCCGTGAGAACCAAGCTGAGGCTACTCGCGCGTCAGCCCAGCCGACCGCACTCGCTGCGGCGGACACCGGAACATCTGTCTCCTCGATGAGCCGGGTGAACTCCGTCAACCGTACTTCTGTAAGGAACCGCATGGGCGCGACGCCCGTGCGGGCAAGGAAAAGCCGAGTCAAGTGAGAGCGCGACAGCGCCACTGATCGGGCAAGAGCGGCCGCGGTCCAGGGCTCCTCCATCCGACTCCGAAGGAGTTCCACGGCGCGGCCTACATGGCCGATCAAGGTCGAGTCAGTGAGGCGACCGCCGATTGGCGCCCCGGTCGAGTGTCGCTCGCGGCCGCTGAACTCCGGGGCAAGAAGCATTGGCACGACGCCGCCGACCCATCGTGCAAACAGCTCCACGGAGCGAACGGCGACGTGTTCAGGAGGGTGAGTCCCGTCATGAAGAATGCTCAGTTGGCGCCACAGTGGTTCCAGCTCCCGCAGTGCGGGCAAGCCTGGCGTCAGCACCATTGGAGCGCCGTCCCACTCGGCCGGGTGCACACCTGCCAGAACTCGTGATCGCTCGGGTAAAAGCCACGCCATCTGGGTACGTAGGAAGTGCTCATCGGCATACACAGTCCAGACACGCACGCTGGGGCGCGGCCGGAGTTGGCACCATCTTCCACCACCCAGCGCGAAGGACATCCCCGGAGACAGCAGATGCGATCCATGTGCCGTCAGCACCTCGACGGAGCCATGCAATACGTACAGAAGCTTTGCCTGCGGGAAGACCGTGCGACTCGTAGGTCGCGTGCGCTCAGTCTCGAATGCCGATAGCAGACGAGAATCAAGTACACCCGATGAACGCGCTGACGTGCTCATCTCGGCCGCCGCAAAACGCCCCGCCTCCGGTCGGCAGCGTCAACCAGTGCGCTGCACAGCATTCCCTCGCCGTTCACGACATGCTGCCCTGGCCATCACTCAGGGCGTTCAGAACGGCGTGGAGCGATTCGACGTGGGGCACGGCGAGCCGGTTCCGGGCGGCGGCGCGGAGTATGGCGCCGGTGAGGGCGTCGTGTTCGAGACGACGTCCGGCGAGGCGGTCGTGAAGCATGGACGTGGAGGCGCCGTCGGGCAGGTTCTGAAGCCAAGCGATCGTCTCGACGGGTACGCGCTCTCCGATGTCGGCGCCTTCGGCGCGGGCGACGGTGGCGACTTCGTTCAGGAGGCGGAGTGCGTAGCGTTCGATGCCGGGGTCGCGGATGACTTCGGTGCGTCGCCCGGTGAGGGTGGTGATGGGGTTGCTGCCCATGTTGGTGAGCACTTTCCGCCAGGCGGCGGTGGTGAAGTCGGCGGCGTTCTCAACACGCACGCCCCCCGCGGTCAGTCTCGCGGTGACGGCTTCCGCTGCCGGGTCGGCGGCGAGGGTGAGGTCGCGGTCGGCAGGCCGGTGCACGACAGCCTGGCCGGGAGCCGTCCGGTCGACGGGGACGTAGACGATCGCGGGCACGACGGCCGCGTCGCCAACATAGGGGGCGACGCGTTCGCGGTGTTCGATGCCGTTCTGCGCGACGAGCACGATCGACTCGTCGGTGGCCACGACATCGAGCCAAGCGGCGACGTCGGGCGTGTGGTGGGCCTTGACTGCGACGATCACGAGCCGGTGCGGGCCGGCCTCGGCGGGGGTGGCGGTGTGGCGGACGGGGAAGTGCTCGATGGTGTCGCCGTCGGTGATGTCGATGTGGTCGAAGGGGCGTCCGCCGCAGACGGTGAGGGGGTGCCCGGCGCGGGCGAGGGCGGCGCCGAGGAACATGCCGATGGCTCCGGCGCCGATGATCGTGACCGGCTCGCCGGGTTCGAGTGTGTGCTCAGTCATGGAGGGGCACCATCCAGCCGCGGGTGTCGGGGACGCGGCCGTACTGGATGTCCGTCAGCCTCTCGCGGAGTGCGCGGGTGACCTCTCCCGCGGTGTCGCGGGCGGCGGGCACGTCGAAACCGCGGGCTTTGAGGGCGCCGATGGGGGTGATGACGGCGGCGGTGCCGCACGCGAAGACCTCGGTGAAGGTGCCGTCCGCGACGCACTCGCGCCATTCGGCGATGCTCACGCGGCGTTCTTCCGCGGTGAGGCCGAAGTCTTCCGCGGCGAGCTGGAGGAGGGAGGCGCGGGTGATGCCGTGCAGGATCGTGCCGGTCAGCGCTGGGGTGACCAGGCGGTTGTCGGAGGTGACGAACATGACGTTCATGCCGCCGAACTCCTCGACCCAGGTGCGGGTCTCGGCGTCGAGGAACAGGGTCTGCTGGCAGCCGTGGGCTTTCGCCTCCGCGTAGGGGCCGAGGCCGGCGGCGTAGTTGCCGCCGCATTTGGCCTCGCCGGTGCCGCCGGGCGCGGCGCGCACGACGTCCTCGCTGAGCCACACGTCCGCGGGCTGCGCGAGCCCTCCGACGTAGGCGCCGGATGGACTGGCGATCACCCCGTAGGTGACCTCCGGGGAGGGGCGGACCCCGAGGAACTGCTCGGTGCCGATGAGGTACGGGCGCAGGTAGAGGCTCTTCTCACCCTCCGGCTCGGGCACCCAGTCGTGGTCCACCGCGAGCAGGGCACGTAGGGAGTTGAGGAACAGGGTGTCGTCGGGGGCGGGCAGGAAGAACCGCTCGGCCGAGGCGCGCAGCCGGGCTGCGTTGCGGTCGGGGCGGAACGTCCACACGCTGCCGTCGGCGTGCCGGTATGCCTTGATCCCCTCGAACACCTGCTGCGCATACTGCAACGCCGCCGCGCCCGGCAGGATCGGCAACGGCCCGAACGGCCCCACCACGGCGTCATGCCAGCCGGCGTCGGCCGTCCAACGGGCGGTGACCATGTGATCGGTGAAGTGGATGCCGAAGCCGGGGTCCGCCAGGATTCGGGCCCGGGCCGCGGCGGGCGCCGGTGTGGTGGACCGGCGCGTCTCGAAGATCGCGTCGCGTGTCGCAGTCATACCCTTCATGATTGCAGCGCACGACAGGCAGGCGATTGCCTCGTTGCGTCGTTCGGCGTCTCAGGCGCAACTCAGATGCGCGACTGCGCGTTATGGAAGAATTCTGTTGTCAGAGGTGGGAGGCACGGTGGACAGGGAGCTGGATCGCACGGATCGGAGCATCCTGCGTGTCCTGCAGTCGCAGGGGCGCATCCCGAACAACGAGCTCGCCGACCTCGTCGGGCTCTCTCCGTCCGCGTGCCTGCGGCGCGTGCGGGCGCTGGAAGACGCCGGGGTCATCGAACGGTACGTGGCGCTGCTGAACCCGGCCCGAATCGGCAAGGGGTTCACGGCGTATGCCCGCGTATGGCTCACCAGCCAGGATGTCGAGACCGTCGACCACTTCACGGCGCAGGTGCGCGACCTACCCGAGATTGTCGAGTGCCACCTCATGGCTGGCGAGAGCGACTTCCTGCTGCGGATCGTCGCCGCCGACCTCGACGCCTACCGGCAGTTCCAGATCGACCACCTCACCCGCATCAAAGGCGTCCAGAACGTCAAGACCGAGATCCCGATGCAACGCATCAAACTCACCTCCGAACTCCCGCTCTGACCGGCGCTCGGGCCTCTACGGAGCTGAGCACCCGCCTGTCGGCCGTGGCCCGTCGACCTCGACCTCAGCGGGGCGGGCTGCTCTCGCTCAGGGCCGTGGGGGTGGCTGTGCCGAGCTGGCGGGAGCGGTCGCGGGCTGCGGTCGCGGCGCGCAGGATGAGGGAGTCCAGCTCTCCGTCCTGGAGGACAGTGACGCCAGCATGGGTGGTGCCGTTCGGGCTGGTCACCCGTCGGCGCTGCTCTTCGAGCGACACCGGGGATGCGTCGACCTGCGCCCCGGCGCCGATGAGGGTGTGCCGTGCGAGCAAGCGCGCCTGCTGGGCATCGAGCCCCAGATGCTCGGCGGCGCGAGCGAGGGCCTCGGCCATGAGGAAGAAGTAGGCCGGCCCGGAGCCCGATACCGCGGTCACGGCGTCGAGCAGTTCTTCCGGGACCTCCAGCACGGCGCCCGCGGCGGAGAACAGCTCTCGGACCAGGCTCAACTGCTCTTCGCTCGCGTGCGTGCCACCGGCCAGGGCCGTGACCCCGCGGCCGACCGACGCAGCGGTGTTCGGCATCGCCCTGACCACCGCGGTCCCCGCGGGCAGATGCTGCTCGATCACGGCAAGCGGCACCCTGCCGCCACGGAGACCAGGACGGCCTCGGGGCGCAGCGAGGACGCAATCTCCTCCAGCAGCTCGACCGCCACCGCGGGCTTCACGCCAATCACGACGATGCCCGCTCCGGCCACGGCGGCACGATTCGCCCCCGCATCGTCTTCCAGAGCGAGACTTCTGACCCCCGGCAGATGTGCAAGGGAGCGCGCCGTCGCCAGAGTGCGGTTGGTGACCGTGATGCCGCCGGTCACGGCGGGGCCGTCGCCCACGATTCCCGCGACCAGCGCGCCGCCCATCGACCCGGCGCCGAGGAACGCCAGCGGCGGCAGCTCCAGCCGCCGCTCCGGTGCGTCTATGTCCATAACCACCATCCTTCCAGCGTGCGGCGGCTGCCTGCTCCGCGTTGATGGCGGCTCGCGTGCGCGCACGCTAGCGCTTGACTACCCGATGGCTTGTCACTCTCTATCAGAGAGTATTATACGAATGGTCGTGCCGCCTACCCCGGCGGCAGAGCCCCGTCGGCACTCACCGAGTGCCGACGCGCACACGCAAGCGAACAGGAGACACCATGACCATCGCGATCATCGGAACCGGAGCCATCGGCTCGGCTCTGGCCGCAGACCTCGCCGCCGGCGGCACCGATCTGCTCATCGCCGGGCACACCCCGGAGAAGTCACAGGCGCTCGCCGCCACCCTCGACGGGCACGGCACGGCCGTCACGGTGCAGGAGGCCGTCGCGCAGGCGGACGTGCTGATCTTCGCCGTCTGGTATGACACTATCCGCGAGCTGATCGCAGAGTACGGCGACGCGCTCTCGGGCAAGATCATCGTGGACCCCTCCAACCCGATCGCCCCCGACCCCAACGGCGGGTTCGTGAAGACCATCCCTGCCGAGGACTCAGCCGGCCAGCTTCTGGCCGCCCTGCTGCCCGCCGGGGCGACGCTCGTGAAGGCGTTCGGCTCGCTCGCCGCCGGCACCCTCGCCAGCGCGTCGCGCCAGACCCCGGAGGAGGCCGTACTGTTCTACGCCGCCGACGACCAGGCCGCCGGCGACACCGTCGCGGGCCTGATCCGCGCAGCCGGGTTCGAGCCGGTCCCGGTCGGCGGGGTGGATCAGTCGATCCGCATCGAGGTGTTCGGCGACCTGCACGAGTTCGGCGCCATCGGCGGTGCGGTGACCAAGGACGCCGCCCTGACCGCCGTCGCGGGCGCTGCGTAGCAGCCGACCCGTCGCTGGGCCGGGATCACGCCGTGTCGTAATCCCGGCCCAGCGACGGGCAGCACAGCGGTGCCGCGCCCGTGCCGGCCATCGTGGAGACACCCGGTGGGGTTGTCCGGGCGGCATTGCGCCGCTGGGCGGTGGAGTCTCAGGACACGTCACGGTGCGAGGATGAACAGGTGGCGTTTCCTTACGAACGACTCCGCGGCTCCGGCAGGTCGGTGGCGACGGAGGGCCGAGCACTCGTCTTCGCGCTCGGCGCGCTGACGCTCGCCTTCGTGGCGTCCCTGATCGACTTCTCCGGGACGAAGGTGCCGCTGTCGGGGGCAGGGTCGGTCGGCGTCGTCGGGGCCACCGCTGCCGGACTGTTCGGCGTCATCGCCTTCGCCTGGGGGTTCCTGCGTGCGAACCGGACTGCCAGGCGTAGGCGGGGTCGCGTATGGCGCACCGCGCTGGACGTGTTCGCACTCACAGTGATCGCCGCCGGCATCGTCACACTCCTCGCGGCAACCGTGTTCGCAGTGGTCGCGCTGGCCTTCCAGGACTTCCTGCTCGACCCCCCGGTCGCGGCCGTCCTGGTCGGCGTGACGGCCGCGCTCGCCTCCTACATCCTCACGATCGTCTCGGCCGAGGTCACGGCCCTTGCCATCGCCAACCTCCTTGCGCTGTTCCTCATCAGCGGAGGGATGGCGAGCATGCTGTCCGCGAGCGATCCGCTGTGGTGGCAGCGCAACTTCAGCGCCCTCGGCGGCGGGAACGGCTTCTCCTCCTACGCCTTCAACGTGACCATCGTGTTCGCGGGCCTGGCGATCGTGACATTGACGCACTATTTGACGAGCGGGCTCCTGGAGGATGCGGCAGCGGGCGAGCGGCGCAGGATCATCGTGCTACGGCTGTGGCTGGTGGTCGTGGGCCTGCTGCTGTCCGGGGTCGGGATCGTCACCGTCGAGGAGGCCGGCGTCGCCCACACCGTGATCGCCACGAGCATGGCCGTCGTGTTCGGCGCGCTCATCATCGCCACCCCGCTCCTGCTGCCGCGCCTGCCACGGAGCTTCCGGCTGACCTCGGCAGTGTTCGTCGCGGCGTTCGCGTTCGTGGTGCTGCTGATGTGGCCGATCGGATACTTCAACCTCACCGCCGTGGAGCTCATCGGCTCCGTGGTGCTACTGACCTGGCTGTTCGTGTTCGTCCGCACCGTCGTCGCGATGCTGGAAGACGAGCGCTCGGCCGCGCAGCTCGAGCCCGCCCCGCCGGCGGCTTAGCCCTCGGCGTCCTGGTCAGGCGCACGCCCGACGGCGACCTGCGGGTGGGTTCGCGTCAGGGACACCACACCCCAGACCGCGACGGTCCCGGCAACAGCGAACACCACGAGACCCCACACCGGCACGGCCGCGCCTTCACCGAGGATCAGGAGCCCGACGAGGACGGCGACCATTGGGTCGATGACGGTGAGCCCGGCCACAACCAGGTCGGGAGGCCCGCTGGAGTAGGCCGTCTGCACGAAGTAGCCGCCCAGCAGCGCCGCGGCCGCGAGGACGGCCACGCAGGTCCAGGTGAGCCAGCCCAGGTCGCCGGCCCGCAGCCGGGCGAGAGCGAGTTTGGCCATGATGGCGACGAACCCGTAGAGGGTGCCGCCGGCCAGGATGTAGAGCAGCACCCGCGCCGGGGTGCGGCGCAGCACCAGCCAGAGCACGACGAACACGACCGCGGCAACCCCGAGCACAGCCAGCACCGTCAGCGCCTCTGTCGTGTTCATCGCCCGATCGGTGGCGAACAGCGCCGCGACCGTCACGAACGCGGCGATCCCGCTCAGGCACGCCGCAAGCGACACCAGCGACCCGCGAGTGGGGGGTCGGCCGGTCGCACGAGCGGTAAGCACGGTGGTGATGACGAGGGAGACCGCGCTGACGGGCTGGACGACGGTCAGCGGCGCGAAGGCGAGCGCGCCGAGCTGGCAGGCGAACGCGACCAGCAGCAGCACGGCGCCGGCGAGCCAGGACGGCCGCAGCAACAGCCGGAGCAGGTGCGCGAGGTTCAGGCCCGCCGAGGCGGTCCGGCCGGTGATCTGCTCGACCTTGGCGACGCCACGATGCTGATACTGGGCTCCGAAGGAGACGAAGACCGTGCCGATCAGCGCGATCACGACTCCCAGCACGAGCGCGCCGGGCGCTGCGGACGTGTCCATCCGGTCAGCGCACCCGGTCGGCGCAGGGAACCAGGAGCGCGACGGCGACGCCGAGCGCTCCGAAGCCCGCGCACACCCAGAACGCGACCGTGAACCTGCCGCTGTCGATCACCTGAGCTCCGCTACGCTTGTAAACAATCGTTTACTTGTGAGGCTAGGAGCCGCCTGCAGCCATGTCAAAGGGAACGGAGCGGGCCGCCTCAGTCTGCGCGGCTGGAAAGCAACGCGCGGACGAAATCTCCCAGCGGTGCGGCAATCTCCTGCGCGTCGGCCCCAGCCAGCGGCAGGAAGTCGCGCGCGGAGCGGAGCATCGCGGCCCCCACGGCCGCTGCCAGCACGAGCTGGGCACGCAGTCTTACCACCTCCGGGCTCCGGCCGGGCACCTCGGGCGCGAGGAGGGCGATCCGGTCCACCATTTCCAGCAGCGCGGTCGTCCGCAGACGCTCGGTGCGCTCGTCTCCCGAGGAGCGCAGGAGCAGCAGGAGCACGTCTCCAGAGCCGTCCCCCCAGGCCGATGCCGTGACCTGCTCGCCGATCACCTCGATCACCGCATCCAGATCTGCGCTTCCCGACTCGGTGCGGGCCGCGCGGACCGCGTTCAGCGTGTGCCGCAGGCACGCCTCGAACAGACCCTCCTTCGAGTCGAAGTAGCGGTTGATGAGCGCCACGTTCACGCCGACGTCGCCGGCGATGCTCCGCACGGTGGTCGAGGCGAACCCCTCGTGGGCGAAGCGACGGCACGCCGCCTCCAGAAGCGCCCTCTTGGTCGCCGCGGGATCGCGTCGACGACCGACGGCGGCGCCATCCTCCGGGTTGCCCCCTCTATCGGCGCGCACCGGAGCGTGACGTTCGCGCATGGTTCGGCCCCCTCCTCGTCTGACACCCGACGCTACCCGTGGTGCGGCAGCGATGGTTCCACCGCTACGAGCAGTGCGGGCGATTCGGAATCAGGCGACCTCACAACGCCCGCGGGAGCCTGCGACATGATGTTTATGAAGAGTCGACAAGGCAATGCGGACCTCTCTGTAGATGAGTGCACACTGATGGTCGGATTGGTGGTGCTGTGGCAGAAGCGAGTCAGTGGTGCTGGTGAGCAGCCAGACCAGGAAAGTCCGCGCCGACCGGCTCCGAACCGCGCTCTCGTCGTCATCATCCGGCCTCGCTTGCGCCAACTCACACCACTGGAGGCCGCATGACGCTCGACTTGACCGCTCTGAATGACGCCCTGCTGGGCACGTGGGCGAACACGCGCCGGGCGAATCGCAGGCTGACCTCGGACCCGGCACTGTGGCGTGTGGATGATGCGGATGTCGCGACGCGGCGGGCGCGGGTGTCGGAGCAGTTGCGGCTGCTGGCGGAGTCGGGAGCGCCGCACGGATGCTTCCCCGCCGCGTTCGGCGGCAGGGACGATCACGGCGGGAATGTCGCGGCGTTCGAGGAACTGGTGACCGCGGACCCGAGCCTGCAAGTGAAGTCGGGCGTGCAATGGGGCCTGTTCGGATGCGCGGTGCTGCACCTGGGCACCGCGGCGCACCATGAGCGGTGGCTGCCGGGGATCATGGACCTGTCGATCCCCGGCGTGTTCGCGATGACCGAGACCGGGCACGGCTCGGATGTCGCAGCCCTGGGGACGACGGCGACCTACGACCCTGAGGCCGAGGAGTTCGTGATCCACACGCCCAGCCGGGCGGCGTGGAAGGACTACCTCGGCAACGCCGCCGTCGACGGGATCGCTGCGGTCGTGTTCGCCCAGCTCATCACCGGGGGCGAGAACCACGGGGTGCACGCCTTCTACGTCCCGATCCGCGACGGCTCCGGCGCGTTCCTGCCGGGCGTGGGCGGGGAGGACGACGGGGTGAAGGGCGGCCTGAACGGGGTCGACAACGGCCGCCTGCACTTCACCGATGTCCGCATCCCGCGGGGCAACCTGCTCAACCGCTACGGCGACGTCGCCGCGGACGGCGTCTACTCGAGCCCGATCGCGAGCAAGGGGCGTCGGTTCTTCACGATGCTCGGCACGCTGATCCAGGGCCGGGTGGGGCTGGAGGGCGCGGCGACCTGGGCGTCGGCGCTCGGGCTGACGATCGCGATCCGGTACGGGGCCGAGCGACGCCAGTTCGCGAGCACCCCGGAGGGTGAGGAGGTGGTGCTGCTGGACTATCCGCGCCACCAGCGCCGACTGCTCACCAGGCTTGCCACGACCTACGCGCAGGCGTTCGCACACGACCTGTCGCTGCAAGGCTTCGACCGGGTGTTCGGCGGCACGGACGTCACCGACACCGAGCGGCAAGACCTGGAGACACGCGCGGCCGCGCTGAAACCGCTGTCGACCTGGCACGCGCTGGACACGCTGCAGGAGTGCCGGGAGGCGTGCGGCGGGGCCGGGTTCCTGGCCGAGAACAGGTTCACCGGGCTGCGGCAGGACCTCGACATCTACACCACCTTCGAGGGCGACAACACCGTACTGCTGCAACTGGTCGGCAAGCGCCTGGTCACCGACCGCGCCAGGGCGCTGAAAGGCAAGACCCCCCTCGGGCTCGCTCAGACCGTGGCCGCCCACGCCGCACGCAGCGCCGTCCGGCGCGCCGGACTCTCCCGCGTCCGCGGACCGCTCACGGGCGAGCCGGGCAGCGCGGCTGCTCAGCGCCGACTGCTGGCCGGACGGGTGGAGCAGCTCACCTCGGAGCTCACGGCACGGCTGAGGCCGGCGGCGAAGCTCCCACCGGAGGAAGCGGCCGCGCTCGCGCAGGGCTGCCAGAACCTGCTGCTGGATGCCGCGCGCGCCCACGCGGAGCTGCTGCAATGGGAGGCGTTCACCTCGGCCGTCGACGCGATACCCGATGCGGAGACCCGCGCGGTGCTGGGAGAGGTGCGGGACCTGTTCGCGCTGGGCCTGATCGAACGGCACCTCGGCTGGTACCTCCTCGCCAAGCGACTGTCGCCATCCTGTGCCCGGCAGGTGCCCGAGAGCATCGACCGGCTCTGCGCCCGGCTGCGCCCACACACGCTCGACCTGGTGGAGGCGTTCGGCTTCGACCAGGCGCATCTGCGCGCCCCGATCGCCTCCGGCGCCGAGCAGCGCCGCCAGGATGAGGCACGCACCGCCGTCGTCCCTGAGCCGGCCTACGCGGCATGACCCCGAACGAGAGCGAGCCGATGCCGACCCCGCCCACCAGCTACTTCCTCGTCCACGAGCCCGACCGCTACACCGCGACCTCCCACGCCGGCAGCGCCTGGGACGACGGACTGCACTTCAGCCCCATCGCCGGGCTGCTCGTACACCACATGGAACGCTGGCGCGCCGAGCACTCCGACACCGGCAAGAGCATCGGGCGGGTCAGCTTCGACATCCTCGGCCGCCTCGTCGACGACGAGATACACCTCGACACCCGCATCGTACGGCCCGGCCGGACCGTCGAGCTGCTGGAGACCACCGCGACCATCCAGGGGCGCACCGCGATCGTCGCCCGCGCCTGGGCGCTCACCGACCTCGACACCCACCAGGTCGAAGGCGACGACTGGCCCCGGCTGCCCGGCCCTGATGGGCTGCCGTCGTACCCGGTCACCGACATCTGGCCCGGCGGCTACATCCACAGCGTTCAGGCCCGCCAGATCGGCGAGCCCCGCCCCGGCCGCGCCGCCGCATGGGTGACCACCGGACTCGACCTCGTCGACGGCGAGCATGCAAGCCCACTCGCCTCCTATGTCGCCCTGATCGACACCGCCAACGGGATCGCGGTGCGCCGCCGTCCGGAGGAGTGGATGTTCCCGAACGTCGACCTCACGATCCACTTCTTCCGCCAGCCGCAGGGTCGGTGGGTCGGATTCGACACGACCGTCGGCTTCGGGCCGACCGGGCAAGGCCTGACCAGCTCGATCCTGCACGACCTCGACGGCCCCGTCGGCACCGCCGCGCAGCTCCTCACCGTCCGCCCCAACCCCGGAGCCACAGAATGAGCACCGTCCGCCTCGTCGCCATCGGCGACTCCTTCACCGAGGGCATCGGCGACGAGCTCCCCGACGGGACCGTCCGCGGCTGGGCCGACCTCGCCGCGCAAGGCTGGGCGAACGCGCTGGGCGAACCCATCGAGTACGCCAACCTCGCCATCCGCGGCCGCCTGATCTGGCCCATCATCGACGAACAGCTCGAACCCGCCCTCGCCCTGAAACCCACCCACCTGTCCTTCGTCGGCGGCGGAAACGACATGATCCGCCCCCGCACCACCATCGCCCACGTCGCCGACGCCTTCACCCACGTCATGCGGCGCTGCGCCGAAGAAGGCGTCCAAGCTATCGTCCACACCGGCGCCGACCCCTCCGCGAGCCTGCCGATGAGCCGCCTCATCCACTCCCGCGGCACCCAACTCGCCGACGCCGTCATCGAACGCGCCGCGAGCTTTCGGGACGTTCCCGTCGTGCTCAACTGGACCGACCGGGACCTCGCCGGTCCCGGCAACTGGGCCGAGGACCGCCTCCATATGAACACCCGCGGCCACCACCGCGTCGCCGCCCGCTTCCTCACCACCGCCGGGATCGAACCCCCGTCGGACTGGTGGGACCTGTCCACCGGCAGCGATACGGCCGTGCTCGGCGCCGCCGCCTTTTACCGGGTACACCTGGGCCCCTGGGTACGACGCCGCCTCACCGGCCGATCCTCCGGCGACGGCCGCGAAGCAAAGTACGCCGACTGGGTCGGCGTCGCACCATCAACCTGACTCGCGGCGACTCTGTGCTCACCCGTCGCCGGCGCGGTGGCTTCGGCGCTCGGGACCCGCTGCTGGTCGAGGTAACGGTCGACTCGGCCCCGTGTTCGTCCCGTAACTCCTGTGGGTGAGCTGACCTCGGCGCAACCGTGGCTACTGGCTGCAGCCCACGCGGTCCTGAATGGAGGCCATGGCGTCGATTTCCGCGTTCTGGGTCTCGGACATCGATTGCGCGACGTGGAGCACGTCGGGTTGTGCGCCGAGCTCGAGCACGGCGTCCACCATCTCGATGGCGCCCTGGTGATGCCGGGTCATCAGGTCCAGGAACTGGCAGTCCGCGGTGGTTCCGGTTGCCTCGCGCAATGCGTCGAGTTCGGCCCTGCTGGCCATGCCCATCGCCGCATACGCCTGCTCAGTTGTCAACGCCGTGCCGGTGCCGTGCCCGGCGTGCGCGTTCGAGCCATCCATCCAGGCCATGATCGGCCCGCCGGCTTGCGGCAGTCCCCAGTCCACGAGCCATTGATACATCTGCCCGCGTTGCGCGGACTGGCCGGTGGCGATGTCGTACGCGAGCGCACGCACTTCGGGATCGGTTGTTCGCGGGTAGATGTCCATCGCCATCTCCACGGCTTGCGCGTGGTGCAGCTGCATGTCGCGGGCGAACCCAGCGTCCGCGGACGAGGACAGCGGAGCCGGCGAATCGCTGCCAGGGACGGCGAAGCGGCCGAGGAGGAACGCCCCGCCGAGAGCGAGGATTCCAATGATCGCGACCGCGACCCACGGGAGGGCGTTGCGCCGCTGTTGGAAGTCGGTCATGCCCGTCCCGGGCCGACAACCCCACCCGAGCACGTCGCGTTCGGCTCCGGGGCGAATTGGCTGCGCCAGTACTCGGTGAAGAATTTCGCGATGCGGGGGTCATCGGCCGAGTCGAGCTGGAGCTGCGCGTTCCACGCACTGAGCACGATCGGGCGCTCCAGCCCCTCGAACGGAGAGAGGATCACGTAGCTGGATGGGAGTTGTCCGCGCAGCGCGGTCAACTCTGCGTCATCGACTCGGGCGGCATCGTAGGTGACCCACACGGCGCCATGTTCCATCGAGTGCACTGCGTTCTCCGTCACCTGAGGCTCGGTGTAGACGTCACAGGTGAGCCACACCGGATTGTGCGGTCCGCCCGCGGGTGGGCTCTGGGGATAGTCCACGGTCCCTTCGACATGCTCGGAGGTGTTGGTGAATGTCTCCACGCCGTCGATGACTGCACCGGTGCTGCCTCCGGCCTCATAGCTCACGCTGGGGGCGCGGGGCGTGAGCACCACCGTCACCACGATCGCAACGACCACGGCCGCAGCCGCGACCGAGCCGACCACCGACCAGATCCTGCGCCACAACCGGTCGCGCGCTTGCTGACGCTGATAGGCGGCGACCTTCTCGCGACGCTGCTCGGCACGCTGCTGCTTGACCGTCAGCTCCGCGCTCGCCCGAACCGCAGGGTCGCCGCTGCCGGTGGCACCAGATCGTTGGGACTTCTTCTTCGACATGGGCCTACGTGGAACCTTCCGATGATGAGCCGCCACGCAACTCCTGGTGGGGGACGAACGAACTTCGCAGGGCGGCGAGCATCTGCGCGAGGTCGGCGATCTGGTCGGCCCCCAGTACACGGGTGAGGGC